>JBJTRZ010000064.1:0-14578 GCA_046076415.1 Armatimonadota bacterium | reverse complement strand
CCGCTGGTGGCCGACATGTCCTCCGACATCTTCGGAGTGGATCGCGACCATTCCCGGTTCGACCTGATGTACGCCGGAGCCCAAAAGAACGCGGGCCCTGCCGGCGTGACCATCGTGGTCGCGCGCAAATCGTTCCTGGAGTCGGCCCGCACCGACCTGCCCCCGATGCTCTCGCTCGCGGTCCAGGCGGCGAAGTCCTCGCTCTACAACACTCCGCCGGTGTTTCCCATCTTCGTGCTCTCCCGCGTGTTGCGTTGGATCGCCGCGGAGGGGGGCGTGTCGGCCGTCGCCGCGCGCAACCGGCGCAAGGCCGAAGGGATCTATCAGGCCCTCGATTCGGCGCCCGGTGTCTACGAACCCTGTGTCGCCTTGCCGTCGGACCGGTCGTGGATGAACCTGACGTTCCGATTGCGCGACCCCGCGCTGCAGGCCGAGTTCCTGGCGGAGGCCACCGCCGCCGGCATGGACGGACTGCCGGGCCATCGCAATGTGGGCGGCCTGCGCGCGAGCATCTACAATGCGTTCCCGGAATCGGGGTGCATCGCGCTCGCCGAACTGCTCGCCGATTTCGCGCGCCGCAAAGGCTGAATCCCATGGGCAACCAAATCCATATCTTCGACACCACGCTGCGCGACGGCGAGCAATCGCCCGGCGCGGCGCTGCATATCGATGAAAAGCTCGAGATCGCCCGGCAACTCGAGCGGCTCGGCGTCGACATAATCGAGGCGGGGTTTCCCATCAGCTCGCCCGGCGATTTCGCGGCGGTTCGCCGCATCGCCGCGCAAACGGAGCGTGCCACCGTCTGCGGACTCACGCGCGCGGTGGCGAAGGACATCGACGTGGCCTGGGACGCGCTCAAAGGTGCGCGCCGTCCGCGAATCCACACCGGACTCGGGGTGTCCGACAACCATCTCAAGCACAAATTCAAGAAGACCCGCGAGGAGGCCCTCGAGATCGGGGTCGCCGCCGTGAAGCACGCGCGGGCCCTCGGTTGCGAGGATATCGAATACTTCACCGAGGACGCGGGTCGCGCGGACCCCGACTACCTCTGCCGCGTCGTCGAAGCGGTCGTCAAAGCCGGCGCCACCGTCATCAATGTCCCCGACACCACGGGATACATGACGCCCGACGAGTACGGCGCGCTCTTCGCCATGCTCCTCGCGCGGGTTCCGGGATCGGAAAACGTCGTTTTCTCGGCGCACTGCCACAACGATCTCGGGCTCGCCACCGCCAACGCGCTGTCCGCCGTGCGCAACGGCGCACGCCAGGTCGAGTGCACCATCAACGGGATCGGGGAACGCGCCGGCAACACGGCCCTCGAAGAGGTGGTCATGGCGCTCAAGGTGCGTGGCGATCAATTCGGCGGAGCATCCACCGGCATCGTCACCACGGAAATCCACAAAACAAGCCGACTGGTCTCGGCCCGCACCGGCATTCCCATCCAGCCCAACAAGGCCATCGTCGGCGCCAACGCCTTCGCCCATTCGAGCGGCATCCATCAGGACGGCGTGCTCAAGGAACGCTCCACCTACGAGATCATCGACCCCGCGGACGTTGGTATTTCCGAAAGCAAGATCGTGCTCTCGCCACGCTCGGGCCGCCACGCGCTCCGACACCGTCTCGCGGTCCTCGGGCACGCGTTCACCGAGGACGAGGCGTTCGAGAAGGTCTATCAGCGGTTCCTGCAGGTCGCCGATCAGAAGAAGCTGGTCTACGACGAGGATTTGGAGGCGATCGCCTCCGATGCGGGCCGCCGCACCGACGCGCTGTACGCCCTCGAGCAGGTGCAGGTGACCTGCGGCGATGGGGCGATGCCCACCGCGACCGTCAAGTTGCGCCACGGGAAACATGCGATGGTCCTCGATGCCGATACCGGCAACGGACCCGTCGATGCCGTGTACCGCGCCATCAACCGCATCGTCAAAGTCCCCAACGAACTGATCGAAATCAGCCTGAGATCGGTCACGGAAGGCACGGACGCCCTCGCCGAGGTGACCATCCGCGTGCGCTCCGGCGAGGACATCTTCAGCGGAAACGCCGCCCATACCGACATTGTCGTCGCCGCCACCCGCGCCTACCTCGACGCCCTCAACAAACTGCTGGCGCGGCAACCGGGACGGCACGTGGAGCCCGAACGCGACGGCGTGTGACCGCCGGGATGGTTGACTCCGGCCCGTGAATGGCGGTATACCCAAGCCACCTACTTTGCGGGACAAAGCTGAAATGGTGCAGGGTTCGGGGCCGCGGCCCGTCTTCCGCGTGATCACCACGCCGTCCGAAGCGGAGGAGAACCTGCGGTTGATCCGCTCCGCGATGGAGCGATCCACCCGGCACTCCACCCTTTCCGGACTTTCCGGCGTGCTCGCGGGAATCCTCGCGCTCGCCGCCTGCTTGGTGGCCGCGGCTTGGGTGGGACCTCCGGCGGCACCAGAAAACCGCCTGGCGTTCGTGGTGCTCTGGGGAGCGACCCTCGCCCTCGCCGCCCTCGGCGATATCCTCCTCACCAAACGTCGCGCGACGCGGGTCGGCAAGACCGCGTTCTCGCCACTCGGCCGACAATTGGCCCGCGCCGTAGCGCCGGGGCTGCTCGCCGGCGTGGCCACGACGCTGCTCTACCTCGCGCACCCCGTGGAGATCGGGCCGTTCCTGTACGGGCTATGGATGCTTTGCTACGCGATGGCGCTGTTGTCCATCGGAATGCTCTCGGTGCGGGAGGTTTCGTGGCTCGGTTGGAGTTTTCTCGCCGCCGGAGCATCCACTTTGCTGTTGCCCGAAGGGTTTCCGATCGGGCCGCGTGCGGCGATGGCCGTGTCGTTCGGCGGCTTCCACGTGGTGTACGGATTTTGGATGGGAATCAAGCACGGGTGGTGACCCGGCGGAGCGAAACCATGGCGGCACTACGATCTTTCGATGGAAACGGGATGCTCGACGCCCTCGACGACGTCATCCACCAGAAGGTGCGCCTCGGCATCATGTCGAGCCTGATGGCCACCGGTGGATCCGATTTCACGTTCCTGAAACAGGCGCTCGGCGTGAGCGACGGCAATCTCGCAACCCACCTCTCGGTGCTCGAGGAGGCGGGCTACATCGAGCAACGCAAGGACTGGGTGGGACGCAAAACGCGCACGCGGTGCTCGCCCACCGAGTCGGGGCGCGCCGCCTTCGCCGCCTATGTCGCGGCCTTGGAGAAGCTCGTCAAACGGTGACCCGTTCGCCGGGGCGGTTACTTGCGGATGCCGTCGAAACGCAT
This sequence comes from Armatimonadota bacterium, assembly GCA_046076415.1. Taxonomy (GTDB): domain Bacteria; phylum Armatimonadota; class Armatimonadia; order Armatimonadales; family Armatimonadaceae; genus CAIRTT01. Next base: position 11,328 of record JBJTRZ010000064.1, on the reverse strand, counting down.
CAGCACGAGTAGTTTGTCGCCCTCGCCCGAGTCGCGCTGCACTTGCACGATCGCCAGCGAACTCGCCTTGCGGTAGGCGTGCTGTGCGTTGCGGCCCGCCGATTCCCGGGTACGCTCGATCGAGTAGCCCAGTCCGACCATTTGCCCGTCGTACCAATCGAGGATCTTGCGGTCCGGATCCTCGCTGCGCATCGCCAGCACGCCGGTCGTTTTCGCCGGGATCATCCCGCGCATCGACACCATCGTTCCACGGGATACCTTGGTGCCGTCAGGATCGATCTTCGCTCCGGGATACTTCGGGATATCGCGAATCGAGGCCACCGACTCGGCTTCGTTGAACGGTTTGGCCATTTCCGCCTTGACGGTGGAGGCGATGCGGGCGGCGAAGATCGCGCAACCGCCAAAACCGAGCAGGCTCAGCGCGGCGCACCCGATTCCCGTCCAAGCCCACGGCGACAGAGTCCGTCGCGGCATGGGGGGCGGGGAGTACGGGGATTCGGGGTTGCTCATCGAAAAATCCTTTCCCGACGGTCGCGTGCGCCACCGTGCACGGTTTGCCGCATTGTATCAGTTGGGGGTCCGCGACCGAGCGCGGATGTCGTCGACGGCGATTGTGCTGTAACGTAAACCGTGTCCCGCCTTCCCGAAGCCGACCTCGTGGTCGAGGACTCCCATCGATGCCCTTGCGTGTGATGGTGGACGCGCGACCGCTTTCGAATCCCCAACCGGGCGGGTACCGGAGCGCACTCCTCTCGCTCCTCGACGGGTTGCGGATGCATGACGGTGCGCCTCGGCTCCTGTTGCTCGTGGACCGACCCCTGGACGCCCCGGACTTGCGGCGACTCCCGCCGGGAGCCGAATTGGTGCGCATTCAACGCAACCGAATAGTGGCCGACCTCGCGGGGATTCCCGCCGCCGTTCGCAGGCTACGCCCCGACTTGATTCATGGAACCGCGAACTACCTGCCACCCGTGGGCTCGGTACCCGGCGTCGCGACCCTGTTCGACAACGTGCTCCTGCATCGTTGGCCTTGGTCCCGCTCGAGGACCGTGCGGCAGCGGGCAATGGACGCATGGTGGCGGGTATCGATGCGTCGAACGGCCCGATCGGCGGCGTGCATCCTCGTGCCCTGCGAGGGGGTGGCCGCCGATCTGCGCAACGACTTCCCTTCGGCGGATCGGCGCATTCGCGTGGTTGCGCCGGGTTTGCGCGACCTTCCTCCCCCGACGGCCATCCGCGACGCGCGTACCGTGTTGATCGTCGACGGCGGAGATCCCCGCAAGCACGTCGCCGAGACCCTTCCCGTGCTCGTGGATGCGGCAACGCGGGGCGAATTCCAGCTGAGGGTGGTTCGGACGCGTGGTGGCAGGAGTGCGGCACGCTCGCCGGAGGGAGTGGTCGTGCGCTCCGCTCCCGACGACGAGGGCTGGTCGAACGAACTCGCGCGGGCGACCACTTTGGTGCATCCAACCTTGCGCGAGGGCTTTGGGCTTCCTCCGCTCGAGGCGATGCGTGCCGGTGCCGCCGTCGTGGCCGGACGCGTGCCTCATCTCGGGGAGACGCTGGGAGATGTTCCCTTCGAGTGCGACCCGTTGGATCCGAGTTCGGTGCTCGCCGCCGTGCGGCGGTCCCTGCACGACGCGACGGCGCGCGGGGAGCGATTGGCACGCGGGGCCGCGTGGGCCGGCAGGCACACGCCGTACCGGCAGGCATCCCAGACCCTCGACGCGTGGAGCCGCGTGGCATGAAACGTCCGCGCATCCTTTTCCTCGCGCACCAACCGCCCTGGCCATCGAGCGGTGGCGGGCCGGTCCGCACGCGGTGCACGCTGAAGTCGCTCGCGAGCTGGGCCGACATCGAGATGGCGACGTTCCTCCGGCCGGGTGCGGATCCGGTCGTGCCGGAGGAGATACGTGCGCTCTGCCGCGGAGGCGTGCACTGCCTACCGCTCCGCAAGGGCGCGCTGCGCGATGCGACCGTACTGGCGGGCGGTTGGCTGGGCGCCACCCCATGGCGCATCGCGCGGGACCGCTCCCCGGGACTTGCGGCGTTGGTCGCGGACCGATTCGATTGCGTGGACGCGATCCATGTGGACCATTTGCCCATGGGGTCGGCGCTCCCCGTCGCACGGGGCACCGGGCCGAAGGTGGTGCTGGATTGCCACAACGCCGAGCATCGCCTCTTCGCCGGTTGGGTCCCGTTTCTCGCCGGTGGACGTGTCTTGGTCGCGCGGCGCGAGGCGCATCGGTTGCGCGACTACGAAGCGGAGGCGGTTCGTCGGGCCGATATCGTGGTCGCGACCACGGCGGAGGATCGGACCGCGCTCGGTTCGCTCCCGGGTGCCGATCCGGAAAAGATTCATGTGGTGCCCGTGGGAATGCCCTTGGCGCCGGAGATCGAACCGGGTCCAACCCAAACGCCGCGCCTGGTCGTGATCGGAACGTGGTCCTGGCCCCCCAACGAAGATGCGCTGGCCTGGTTTGCCTCCGATATTCTTCCCTCGTTGCGCCGGCGGGTACCCGATGCGGTGCTTGAAGTGGCGGGTCGGCCGGGAGGACGCACCTTCGCGCGCAGCGTCGATCGCCCGGGAATGCAATGGGTTGGTCCGGTGGCGTCGGTGGATGATTTTCTTGCGGGAGCCACCGTGTGCGTGGCTCCGCTGCGATGTGGTGCGGGAATCCGCATAAAGGCTCTGGATGCCTTGACCCGAGGGGTACCCGTGGTGGCCACTCCGATCGGGGCCGAGGGACTTCCCGAATGCGCCGGCGTGGCGCTGGCCGAGGACGCGGCAACGTTTGCCGATCGCATCGCGACATGGCTGCGGGATCCGGTGGCCGCACGCGTGGCCGGATCCAGTGCGCGCCGGAGCATCGCCGCCGCCCAAGGGCCCGAGATCGCGGAAGCGGCGTGGCGCGATGTCTACGCGCGGATCGGTGTTCGCACGGAAGGCGAGGCCCGTTGAGGCACCTGTTGGTGGCTCCGTACCTTCCCGGCCCCCTGCGTCCACGATTGCAGGGAATCGCGGCGGGACTCCGGGATTGGGGGGACTTCGTCACGGTGGTTGGGCTGGATCTGGGCGAACCATGGCGGGCACCGGAGGGAGTCGAAGTGGTGCCGGTGCGTGTCGCGCATCCGCAGGCCGGGGCGCGCGCCCTGCGGGCCTTCGCGCAAGGGCGCAGCGCCTCCGTGGCGTGGTGCGATGCACCGGATTGGACCGCCGCCGTGCGTGACCAATATGCGCGGATTGCACCGGACCGCGTGCATTTGGAACATGTCCGGTGCGCGTCGCTGATCCCCGTGCTTCGGGGCGTGGGCGGAACCTTCGACGCGGTTGATTGCGTGTCGGGGCTGTACGAGCGCATCGCCGATCGATCGCGTCCGGGTCCGCGCCGCTGGGCTCGGGAGCGCGAGGCCCTCGCGCTGCGCGTCTGCGAAACGGCGATGGCGGATTGGGCCGATCGCATCGTGGCGACCACGCCCGACGAGGCCGGGGAATTGACGCGACGGACCGGTCGCGCCGTGGCCGTGTTGCCGAATGCTCCCGTTCCCGCCGGTCCTGCGTTCGATCCCGGCACCGCGCCACCCCGCGCCGTCGTGGTGGGACGCTGGGGGCATCCGCCGAACCGGGACGGGCTGCGTTGGTTGCTTGCCGAGGTGTGGCCAAGGATCGTGGCCCGGGTCCCCGGCGCCCGGCTCAAGGTGGTCGGGCCGAACCTTGGCCGCTGGTACCTGCCGGCCTCGGTGGGGGCAACGGTCGAGTGGGTGGGTTGGTTGCCCGACCCGCGGTTGATCCACGAAGATTGCCGTCTTGCGCTGGCGCCGCTCGCGGTGGGGGCGGGGATTTCCAACAAATGCTTGGAGGCGCTGGCGGCCGGCATACCGGTGGTGGCCACGCGGTCCGCCGCCCGCGGCCTTCCCGGTGCCGTGGAATCGGGCGCGCTGCGGGTTGCGGATGCGCCGGTGGATTTCGTCGAATCCGCGGCACGATGGCTCGAGGATGCCGGCCTGGCCGCGGAAATGGGGCGGAAGGGTCGCGCGTGGTGCGGGTTTCTGCCGGATTGGAAGTCCTGCGTCGCGCAACTTCGGGAACCTCGCGGAAATGCGCGGCGTCCATGAATCGCGTGCCACGGCGAATGTATTCCCGGGTGAAACGTGCGGTGGATTGCGTCGCCGCGCTGGCGTTGCTGCTCGCCTTGGCTCCCGTGCTGGGGGTTGCCATGCTCGCGGTGGCATGCACCTCGCCGGGTCCGATGCTGCATCGTCGACGTGTGTTGGGGCGGCGACCATTCGACGCGTACAAACTGCGAACGATGGTGCGGGACGCCGAGGTTCGATTGATCAACGACGGCCAGCTGGCTGCGCAGTGGGATCGACGCGCGAAAATCGCCGGCGATCCGCGGGTCACCCGTGTCGGACGTTTCCTGCGCCGATGGGGGATCGACGAACTACCGCAGTTGTGGAATGTGATTCGGGGCGACATGAGCTTGGTCGGGCCGCGCTTCCGAACCGAGGAGGAGTGGCGTTCCTGGGACGCCGCCGAAGAGCGTATTCGATCCGTCGCTCCGGGGCTCACCGGACTCTGGCAAGTGAGCGGCCATCATCGTGTCGCGCCGGAGGAGCGGGTTCGCCTCGACCTCGAATACGTCGCCCGCCGCGGTTTCGCCCTGGATCTCCTCATCCTCCTGCGCACCCCGCTCGCGGTGCTGCGCATGGAATCCGGACTGTGACCGCTCCCGGCAACGGATCGCGTCCCGGCAATTGGTCGGGTACCGTCGACTTCCCGGCCCGGCGATGGGAACAACCTTCCGCCGACGCCGTTTCGGCGCTGCTCGCCGGCGACGACACGGAGATTCGTCCACTGGGCACCGCCCACTCCTTCAGCGCGATCGCACGCACCCGTGGACTCCAGATCGCCACTGGAAACATGGACCGAATCCTGTCCCTGGATGAGAGCGGACCCAGTGTCCTGGTGGAGCCCGGGGTCACCTACGCCGCGCTCGGCGAGTGGTTGCACGCCCGTGGATGGGCGTTGTCCAACCTCGCGTCCCTCCCGCATCTCTCGGTCGGCGGGGCGGTCGCGACGGGAACCCATGGTTCCGGAGATCGCAACGGATCCTTGGCGACCGCGGTTTTGGAGTTGGAAATCGCCCTGCCCGGAGGCGGGGTCGTCCGCCTGAATCGAGACGAGCATCCCGACGTTTTTCCCGGAGCCGTCGTTTCGCTTGGTGCGCTGGGAGTCGTTCGGTCGCTCCGACTCCGCATCGTGCCCACGTTCACCGTGCGCCAGACCGTCTACGAGGACCTGTCGCTCGACGCCTACCTCTGGCATTTCGACGACATCCACCGCTCCGCCTACAGCGTGAGTGTGTTCACCGACTGGTCACCGGGCACCGTTGCGCAGGTATGGCGAAAATGTGTCGTGAGCGACCCCGTGATCGGCGACCGGTTGTTTGGCGCGCCCGCCGCACCGCGCAATCTGCATCCGATCCGATCGATGGACGCGTCGCGGTGCACGCCGCAAATGGGCGAGGAGGGACCTTGGCATCTGCGCCTGCCCCATTTCCTTCCCGAGTTCGCCCCGAGCCATGGCGACGAAATTCAATCGGAGTATTTCGTTCCGCGCGTGCTCGCGCCGTCGGCGATCGAGGCGGTTGCCGCGATAGGGCCAAGGCTGCAGGACCTGCTTTGGATTTCCGAGATCCGCACGGTCGCGGCGGACGATTTGTGGATGAGCCCTGCCTGCAATCAGGACGTCGTCGGTATCCACTTCACTTGGAGGCGGGATCCCGAACGCGTCTCCGCCCTGCTCGCGACGGTCGAGGAATTGCTGGCTCCCTACGGCGCGCGGCCCCACTGGGGCAAGGTTTTTCGGATCGATCCGTCCCCGTGTGCTCGGCACGAAAGCTTCCGTGCGTTGGCGCTGCGCTTCGACCCGGAACGGCGGATGCGCAACGCCTTCCTGGACCGGATTCTGGAGCGCGGGACCGGGTTCGTCGGCCTATAATGGGTTGATGTCCCTTCCCGACGTGCGCCCGACCCTGCGCCGATGGGAGGCGATCCTGCTCGCCGTGGCGTTCGGTCTCTGCTACGGCCCGGTTTTCGTCCAGTTCCTGATTCCCCGATGGCTCACCGACGAGGCGGCCACCCACGGATGGCTGGTGATACCGATCGCGGCCACGGTCGCATGGTCGCGCCGCGCGGTGCTGGCCCGGTTGCCGCGGGTACGCCATCAAGGCGGCCTCGTGCTGGTGGCCCTGGCCCTCTCCGCGCATGTCGCCGAGAAATTGCTCGACCTCAACGGCCCTTCGCCCGCGTCGATTCCCCTGTACATTGCCGGCGTCGTTTGGTATCTGTGCGGCGGAGCGTGGCTGCGCGAACTCGCATTTCCCATCGCCTACCTGTGGTTCATGGTGCCGGTCCCGGGTGGGTTGACCCAGGCTGTGTCGTTCCCGCTACGGCTTTTGGCCTCGGAGGGCAGCCGGTGGATCGCGGGAAAGTTCGGGGTGGCGATCTACGGGGCGGGTATGAACGTTGAATTCATGCAGCCGCGCGGCACCGAGTATGTTCGCATACTCGTCGCCGACCCGTGTTCGGGCCTGCATTCGTTGATGGCGATCAAGGCCCTGCATGCGATCACCGCCTATGTTTCCCGGCTGCGCATCGGCTGGAAGTGGGTGTTGTTCCTGTGCGCCTTGCCGATCACGCTGGCCGCCAATGTCTGTCGAATGACCCTGATCATTCTGGTGTGCGCGTACGTCGACAAGGATTTCGGCCTGAAGGTCTTCCACGATTGGTCGCCCTACGTGCTTTTCGCGTTCGTGTTCGCGATCCTGATAGGCATAGGGCGCTTTTTCGAATGGGCCACCGGCGGGGCCGCGGTCCAGGCCGATCGGCGGGCGCGCGAGGACGCCTTGCTGGCCGGCGAAGTGGCGCGGCATTCGGGTCCGCTTCCCCGTCCCCTGGCTCTGGCGGCGGTCACCGCGGCGGTGGGAATCGGCGCGTTCTGGTTCGGGCTGCGTCCTCCGGCGCGGGCCATTCCCGCGGATGTCACGCGCGTTCCACGATCGGTCGGGGCTTGGCGTGCGGTCGCGGACATTCCCGACGATCCCACCACGCTCAAGCAGATCGAGGCCGATTCCCATATCCATCGTCGCTACGTGCGCAGCGATGGCCAAGTGGTCGACTTCATGGTCGTCTATCGTCGGTACGGGCGCCGGGAATTCGCCCACCGGCCGGACCAGTGCTATCCGGCGGGAGGCTTCGTTGGCGTGCGACAGGACATGACCACGGTGCCGTGGGCGGGACGAATGGATCCCGCGGTGCACTGGCTTTTCGACGGCCGCAATGTTTTGCGCGGCGATGGTGGGACCGGAGTTCCGATGACCACGGTCACGTATCTCTTCGTGTCGGGAAACCGGTCGGAATCGAATTTCATGAAGCAACAACTTTGGATGGCGCTCGAGCGGCTGATGCCCAACAAGAACGGGTGGACATTCCTTCGGCTTTCGAGCCCGCGGGTGACCACCGACGCGGAGGCGTTGGCGGCTCAGCAGGACTTCCTGCGCGCCTTCGAAGGCCCGGTGCGCTCGGTGATCACGACGGACTCCGCCACCGCCGGAAGGGTCGGAGGCTGACCGCATGCAGTTGGCCGTGTTCGTGGGCACCAAGGGGCGTGGCTCCAACTTGATGGCGATCCATGGGGCGATGGTCGATGGGCGATTGCCCGGTCGGATCGTGGCCGTGGTGGGGACCGACATCGGGGCGCCGGCGATGGTGCGCGCCGAGGAAGCGGGACTCCCGGTGGTGGTGGTTCCCGCCAAGGGGCGGGATGCGGCGGCGTACGCGGCGGATTTGGTACGCGCCCTGCGCGATGCCGGTGCCGACACGATCGCGCTCGCGGGGTATCTTCGGATATTACCGGAAGCGGTTGTCGACGAATGGCGCCATCGCATCGTCAACATCCACCCCGCGTTGCTGCCGTCGTTCGGGGGAAAAGGAATGTACGGGCACCATGTCCACGAGGCCGTGTTGGCCTACGGAGCGAAGGTGTCGGGATGCACCGCCCATTTGGTGGATCGCGAATACGACACCGGGCCGGTGATCCTGCAAAGCACGGTGGTGGTGGAGGACGACGACACCCCGGAATCGCTGGCCGCCCGTTTGCTTCCCGTGGAACACGCCACGTTCGTGGAGGCGCTGCGCCTCGTGGCGGAGGGCAGGGTGCGGGTGGAAGGCCGACGGGTGCGGTTGGAGCCCCGTCGGCCGTCCTGACCGCGGATCAGGGGGTTCGGACGCGGCGAATGGGAATGTTCGCCACCAGCGCGACGGTGTTGTCCTCGCGCTCGAGCGCCACGTTGAGCTCCGATTCGTCGATTTCGACATACTTCCGGAGCACTTCGAGCATTTCCCCGCGCATCTGATCGAGGACGGCGGCGGGCAGGTCGGCGCGGTCGTGCATGAGCACCAGTTTGAGCCGATCCTTGGCGATCGACTGGGAGGGGTCCTTCTTGCCGAGCAGCCGTTCGAGGAAGGAGATGGCCATGGTCACGATCCTCCGAACAACTTCTTGATGCGTTGCAGGAAGCCCTGCGCCTCGAGGGTGATGAACGGAACTTCCTCACCGAGGATTCGGCGGGCGATGTTGCGGTAGGCCTGCCCCGCGAGGGATCCTTCGGTCATCGACGCCGGTTCGCCGCGGTTGGTGGACGTGATAATCGATTCGTCGTCGGGGACGATACCGAGGAGGGTGACGGAATTGCCCAGGATCTCCTGCACGTCCTCCACCGAAAGCATTTCCTGATCCTTGACGAGCTTGGGGCGGATGCGATTCACGATCAGCGACTTGCGCTCGAGCCCCTGCGACTCCAGGAGGCCGACGATGCGATCCGCGTCGCGGACCGACGACACTTCCGGATTGGTGACGATGATGGCTTCGTCGGCGCCGGCCGTCGCGTTCTTGAACCCTTGCTCGATGCCCGCCGGGCAGTCGATGAGGATGATGTCGTAGCCCTCCGACTTGATGTCGCCGAGCACTTCCACCATCTGCTCGGGGCTGACCGCGCTCTTGTCGGCCGTCTGGGCCGCGGGCAGGAACGCGAGGTTGGTGTTGCGCTTGTCCTTGATGAGCGCCTTGCGGACCTCGGCGCGCTTCTCCACCACATCGAGGATGGTGTAGACGATGCGGTTCTCGAGACCCAGTGCGAGATCCAGGTTGCGCAGACCGATATCGGCGTCGACGAGGGCGACCTTTTGGCCGAGGGAGGCGAGGGCCATCCCGATGTTGGCGGTGGTGGTGGTCTTGCCGACCCCCCCCTTGCCCGAGGTGATGACTATGACTCGAGTTTCAGACATGGTGAATGGAATCCGTGAATCCGACCCGACAATATTCCCGGCATTGTAACGTACCGGGGGCGGGTGTCCCCGGGACGGTTGTCAGCGAATCGGCCAGGAAAGAACGCGCACGGCGCCGTCCTCGATCCGTGCCACTTCCGGGCCGCGACCGGCCGCGGCGCGGTCCGATTCCTCGGGAGCGCGGGCGATCGCGCCCGCGATGCGCAATTGCGGGGGGCGAAGGCTCATCGCGAAAATGCGGGCCGCTTCGTCGCCCTGGCATCCGGCGTGGGCGAGGCCACGCAACGTGCCGAGCACCAACACGTCGCCTCCGGCGATCACCTCCGCCCCCGCATTGACATCGCCCATCACCACGACCGTGCCGTCATGCACGACGCGCTGTCCGGAGCGAACCGTCGACGGCACGTACAAGGCGATCGAGGCCCCGGAGGGCACGGGGGGAGCGGCGGGCGCGACCGGAGCCGCGTCGGGCATGCGCACGGTCGGCAACGCATCGTACGCTTTGAGCGCGAGCCGCGCGGCGGCGGACCGGGTTTCCGGGTCGGTCGCGACCACGGCCACGGGCACCAGATGCGCCGATTCCTTGAGGTGGTCCACGAACGCGGACATTTCGCCATCGCCGACGCAGCGATCGCCGAAATCGAGGGTGGCTTGGGCACCCTTCCAAAACGACCGGCCGCGTCCTTCGTCGAGCCGCGCGTCGACGCCCTCGAAAATGGATGTCCAGTCGCCTTCGGCAGGGAGCACCAGCAGCAACCCGTTTCGCCAGCCCTTGACCTCGACCACGACCGTTCCTCCGGTGCAAAGCATATCACGCAGGCCTGTGCGAATTGCCGGAGTTTAGCATAGGCGGCCTATTTTGGAGGCTAAAACCGGTTGCGGTATGTTTCGTGCACCGCAAATTCGGTTTGACCTGCGCGCATTCGGGTAGGATGCACCCTGTGAACGATACGGTACGACGAAGGTTGACGTCGCGGATCAACCGTATATCGGGACAGGTCGGCGGAATCGGACGGATGATCTCCGATGACGCCTACTGTGTCGATATCCTTACGCAGATAGCCGCCGCACGTTCGGCACTCGACTCCCTCGGGGTCGAGCTCCTCGCCACGCACATCGAATCCTGCGTGGGAGGCATGTCGGATTCGCCCCATGCCGCGGCACCCGAGTCCGCAGCGGAACGCATGGCCGAAGTACGAACCGCCCTCGCGCGCCTCTGCCGTTGATCCTTTCGCCGGAGGATCGGGAGCGCTTCGACCGACATTTTCGGTTGCCGCAGGTGGGTGAATCCGGTCAGGCACGTCTCCGAAAGGCGAAGGTGCTCGTGGTCGGCGCCGGAGGATTGGGATCTCCGGTGCTCGCCTATCTTGCCGCCGCGGGCATCGGCGAACTGACGGTCCTCGACGACGACCGTGTCTCGCTCTCAAATCTCCAACGCCAAATCCTCCACGGCACGCCGGATGTCGGACGTTCCAAGGTGGATTCGGCCGGTGATCGCATCCACGCCCTCGATCCCGCCGTTGCGTTCCACGGACATCGCGTACGCCTGACCACCGTCAACGCACGGGACTGGGTCCGCGCCGCCGATGTCGTCGTCAACTGCGCCGACAACTTCGAAACGCGCTATGCGCTCGGCGACGCTGCCGTGCGCGAAGGAGTCCCGATGGTCCATGGTGCGGTACATCGCTTCCAAGGCGAAGTGGCCCTGTTTCCGCCCGATGGACCGTGCTACCGCTGCCTCCATCCGGTGCCGCCGATTCCGGGAACGGTGGCGTCCTGCGACGAAGCGGGAGTGCTCGGCGTCCTGCCGGGAGTGATCGGATGCCTTCAGGCATCGGAAACGATAAAGTACCTGCTGAAAATAGGCGACCCGATGTCGGGCAGGGTGGTTGCCGTCGACCTGCTCGCCGGATCGTTCCACGAAATGCGACTGGAGGCCGACCCGCGTTGTCCGTTCCATGGAACCGGGTCGGGAGT
>JBJTRZ010000063.1:0-2944 GCA_046076415.1 Armatimonadota bacterium | reverse complement strand
TTCGTCACGGCGAGCATCGGGGGAAGTTTCCATCCCTTGGACGCCAATTCGGCCGAACACCTGCTGCGTCACGCGGATCTCGCGATGTATCAGGCCAAGCAACACGGCAACCGGATCTGTTTGTTCGAACCCAGCCTGCATGTCGCCGCACGCGAGAAGATGCGCATCGAACACCTGCTGCGCCGGGGATTGGAACGCAACGAGTTCGAGTTGCATTACCAACCCCAGGTGTCCCTCGCCACCGGCGAAGTCCAGTCGATCGAAGCCTTGCTCCGCTGGCGCAACCCGGTTACGGAGGAGCCCGTTTCCCCGGACAAACTCGTGGCGCAAGCCGAACGCACAGGCCTGATGGACCAACTCGGCCGCTGGATCGTGGATACGGGCATCGGTCAGATTGCCGCTTGGGGAGATCAATTGCCCGACGGAGTGCGACTGTCGCTCAACCTTTCCGCCGTTCAATTGGCGTCCTCCGATTTCGTCCCCGGCGTGCTCGCGTCCCTGGCCCGCGCCAACGTGGCCCCCGACCGCATCGAACTCGAAATCACCGAATCGACCGCGCTCGCCCGGGATATCCATGCCGTCGAAAGCCTCAAACGACTGCGCGGCCAAGGAATTCGCATCGTGCTCGACGATTTCGGTCGCGGATTCGCGTCCCTGGCCCTGCTGCGGGAACTTCCACTCGACGCGGTGAAGATCGACGCGGCGTTCCTGAAGCAAATCGCCTCCGAACCCAAGCACCGGGCCATCCTACGCTCGGTCATCGAACTCGCCCACGCGCTCGAACTTGGCGTCGTTGCCGAAGGGGTGGAGCGCCCGGACCAAGGCGACACGTTGCGGGAGCTCGGATGCGACTCCGTGCAGGGCTACCTGATCACCCCGCCCGTGCCCGCCGCGCGCGTTCCCGAACTCCTCGGGTTCGCCAACCGCCGCCTCGCCTGACCCCAGCCCTCGTCAGAGCAGGGAAACATACAGCATTCGGCCGGGAACGCATTCCTCCGGGCGTTCCCATTCCACGTTCACCGCGTCGCCCGCGACGGACCACCGCGCATCCAAACGGTCGCGACCCAGCGTCGCCAGTACCCCCGATGCGGCAAAACCGGACGGCCGTGGCAAGCACACTTTCCGCAACCGCAAACGGCCCGAACCCACCGCCAACGTTGCCCGCACCCCGGTGTCGTCGGAACGTACCGTAGCCACGCCGAAGCCTCCCGGGAAACGCACGGGAGACCGCAGGAATCCGGATCGATCCACGGGTCGGAAGCGCAGTTCCCCCGCGGAGCGGTCCAGCGCCATCCCGATCCACGCGTCGACGAAACTCCACGTCCCCGGAGGGGATAACTCGCCTTGAACGGTCAGGCACCGAGCGATGGTCGCACCCGCTTGCATCCGACCGCCGGCCGTCAACCCCGCGGCGAGGCGCCAGGCATCCGACGGATCCGCGGCAAGGAAACGTCCCCCCGGTCCGGCAACGTCCGTGGCCGCCACCACCGCCCGATCCGGTCGCAAACCGGAGGCGTCGGGCGAGCCGGTCAGCCCTTCCGGCAGGAAGCACCGCGACCATGCCGCATCGAACGCCGCCGCGCATCGCGCCGGGTCGAACGGCGACTCCATCCCGACCTGACGATGGACATCGAGCGCCGCGACATCCTCCACATGGAGCGTGCGCGAGCCGCCGCGCAGGGGAAACATGGCTCCGGACGGCCATGCGGCCAGCGCCCGCTCCCGAACCCGATCCCGCGCTTCCGCCGCCCGGTTGGCCACGGGCCGCAAATCCACTTCCGCGGCGCAGGCGTGCAAAACCGACCATGCCGCGTGGCGGCGAATCCACCCGGCGGGCGTGACTGGATCCGGTGCGGCGGCAAGACGATTCGCCAACCATTCCACGGCCGTGCGCGGGTCCGCATGACCAAGCCCGGGAAATGCCCCCGACCCAAAGTCGCGAAACGCTAGTGCCACTCGGTCGACGTCGCCCGCATCCACTGTGGCGAATGCCGGTGTCGCCGCCGCCGCGGGAACGAGCCAGGCCGGCAGGCTGGTGAACTCCCAAGACCGCCCCCACGTCTCCGCGTCTCGGAAAACCTCCGACCAATTCCGCTTGCCCGGGGCGCGGTCGCCCGGCACCACAGCGAATCGAACCGTCGTTGCAGCCCGCGGACCCACCGTCCCGCGCACGACCCGTATCCCGGGTCGGATCTCGACACGCTGGGCCGCGGTGGGCACGGGTTCGACGCGCAGCGCCGCGGAGTGCGCCGCGGTGACCACCCAAGCGCGCGGTTTGCTCGTTCGATTTTCCAAACGGAGGGTTGCGAGACGCACCCCCGCCACGCTCGCGTCGGCTCACGACGACGCCGCATCCACCACGGTCGCCTCCAACGCGAGCGGGATCGCCGGATTCGAGCAGCGCACCATCGAACCGGCGGGAACCGCGCGGACGATTCGCGACGGCCATCCGCCCCCGAGCACAATACGTTTCGGCAGCGCGTTGACGGAAACTGAAAGGCCGGGCAACGCTTCCGCGGGATCGCGCGGCGGTGCTCCCTCCCATCCGGTGCCAAACGGAACTTTGTCGGCGAGCGGCACCGTCAACGTGCGGGTCCACTCCGCCGTCAGCCCCTTGTCGGCGCCCCGTTGCGCCAACGCCCGCATCATTCCCCGAGGAACCAGCGCCGTTTGGGTGCCTTGCCGTACGTGAGGCCGAATCGGCGCCGCGCGACGCCGTGGATGAACGCCACGGCCTCCTCGGGGGAATCGGTCACCTTGATGAAGTCGAGATCGCCCGGGGAAATCGTGCCCTCGGCCAGCAGCCGATCGCGCATCACCCCGTCCATGAGCGGCTGCCAAAACTCCTTGCCCACCAGCACCATCGGGAAGTCCTTGATCTTGCCCGTCTGGATGAGGGTCAATGCCTCGAAAATCTCGTCGAGGGTGCCGAAGCCGCCGGGCA
>JBJTRZ010000062.1:0-3277 GCA_046076415.1 Armatimonadota bacterium | reverse complement strand
TCGCCTTGATAGGGCGGGCGGTCGCCATAAGGGCGCTGGGGACGGTCGCCTTGGTAGGGAGGACGGTCGCCGTACGGGCGCTGGGGGCGGTCACCTTGGTAGGGCGGGCGATCGCCGGAGGGGCGTTGGGGCCGGTCGCCTTGGTAGGGCGGGCGGTCGCCGGAGGGGCGCTGAGGGCGTCCGCCGCGCGGGGATCCGCCACGCGGGCCTTGCCCGCCGGGGCCACCGAACGAGGCCCAATTCGAGGAATTTCCGGTCGGTCCGCCGGAGGGGTTGTCACGTTTCTTCACAATGCAATCTATCAGGTGCGGCCTCGGTTCGCCGTGCGGGGCGCGCCGGGGCCGATCGGAGGCATTGCGCGGTGACGACCCGTGCGTCAGCCTGCGGGCAGCAGTTTGCGAACCACTGGAAGCAGGGTTTGGGCGTGGCGGACCATGCCCAGGTCCGACGGGTGGACGGAGTCGACCGTGGCCTCGTCGTCGTCGCCATTGAGCGGACGTCCCGGCGTGGTGTGCAGTCCGGGCACTCCGGCCCGGCGCAGGCGCCGCACCACGTTTTCCTGACGGCGGGTCAATTCCGATTCTCCCGGCGCCGTGCGCGCTTGGGATTGTCCGACGAAGAGGATCGGGGACCCAGGGCGTGCGGTGCGCAGGGAGCGGGCCAGATGCTCCACCCGCCGTTCTAGTTCGCCCGCGGGCAGGTGTCCGCAGTTCCAGAGGCAGTCGATCACGAAGAGCGCCGGATCCGTTTCGGCCAGCAGCGCCGCCATTTCCGGCTCCATCCAACCGTTCCCCGAAAAACCGAGGTTCAGGAGGGGGCGATCCAGCGCGCGGGTCAGGATCGAGGGCCAAGCCATTCCGGGTCGGGAAGCGCATCCCCCTTGCACGATGGAGGTTCCGTAGACCAGCACCGGGCGGGCTTTGGCTTCGGGGCGCGCCGGTGGGGGCGCGATCGCGTCGGCGGTTTCGCCCGAGACGGCCAGCGACCGCAGTCCGTTGTACAGGGGAGCGTAGAGCAGGCATTCCCGCGGACCGGCATCCGCGAACGAGGCCGACATTTCGTTCGCGACGCCTCGCGGGATGCCCACCTGGGCGTATCGCCACCGCCCGCGCGGATCGCGCACATAGAGATCCACGCCGCTACGTCCCGTTGCGGTGAAATGCGGCCACTCGCCTTGGTTTTCCGTGACGGTCCAGCGGGCGCGCACGACTTTGCCGCGCGCGGTGAAACGGACGGCGACTCCGGCGGCGTTGCGCGAGAGGTCCCATACCGGTGGGCGCACCGTTCCACGGGCGCGATCGGGCAGGCGTGTCCATGGCGCGGCGTCCTCCCAGGCGCGCCCCTCGACGACAAGTGACCCGGCATCGATCCAGCGGTTGTCTTGTGGCATGGGGGCATTGTGCCACGGGATGTGGGGACCGACCACGCACCGGAAATCGCACCGCAATCCCTGTGTTCGCCCGTCGGTGGAGGAGGGGGTATCGCGCGTGGCCGCGTGCGTGCTACAGTGGCGGGTTGTGAAATTGCCCGACCGTGCGCGGCTGGCCTCCATCGGCTGGCCCTTGGCCACTTTGGTGGTGCTGGTCGCGGCGTGGACCGTGGCAAGTGGAACCGGCGCGTTGTCGGCGCAGTTCTTTCCCACGCCGAGCGCGGTGCGCGACGGTTTTCTGGAGGAATGGCGCTCCGGTGGTCTGGTGCGCGACACGCTTGCGTCGCTTGGGCGCGTCGCCGTGGGCTACTGCCTGAGCGTGGTGGCGGGTGTTCCGCTGGGCATCCTGCTCGGCTCCCGGCTCGCCCCGCGGCTCGCCCTTTTGCCGCTGCTCAACTTCCTGCGCAGTTTGTCGCCGCTGGCGTGGATTCCGTTCGCCATCTACTGGATCGGCATCGGCCATGGCGCGGTGATTTTCCTGATCGTGCTCGCGGCGCTGCCGACCATAGCGCTCTCGACCATGGCCGCGGTGGCGGGCATTCCGAAGGTCTACCACCGGGTGGCCCGGGATTACGGCCTCGTCGGAGGGCGCCATTTCGCGCGGGTGGTCTTCCCGGCGATCCTGCCGCAGTTGGTGACCACGCTCCGGGTGGCGATGGGTTTGTGCTGGTTGGTGATGGTGGCGGGCGAGATGCTCGCGGGAAACACGGGGCTGGGTTATCTGATCCACGATGCGAACAATGGATTGCGGCTGGATTTGATCCTGGTGGGGATGCTCGCGATCGGCTTCCTCGGGGTGCTGTGCGATCGTCTGTTGCAGCTGCTCACCCGGATTCCGGCGATCCGCTGGGGGTACGACCGGTGAAGGGACGACTGGTGCTGCGCGATGTCTCGCATGCCTACGGGGCGACCGAGGTGCTGCGCGGGGTCGGCCTCGCGGTGGAGCCCGGGGAATTCGTGGCGGTGGTGGGGCCGAGCGGCAGCGGCAAATCGACGCTGCTGGCCATACTGTCGGGGCATTTGACGCCCGCGGGCGGGACCATCGAGCGCGACGGGGCGACGCGGACGGTGCATCAGAGCGACGGTTTGTTTCCGTGGCTGACGGTGGCGGGCAACCTGCGGCTGGGGATCGGGCCGGGCGGGGGCGACGAGGCGGCGGTGGCGGCGATGGTGGAGCGCATCGGCCTCGCGGGTTTCGCCGGGGCCTACCCGCACGAGTTGAGCGGAGGCATGCGCCAGCGCGTGGAGATCGGTCGGGCGCTGTGCGGCGACACCGACATCCTGATGCTCGACGAGCCTTTCAGTGCGCTCGATTACCTGACGCGGCTGCGGATGCGCTCGGAACTTTGCCGTTTGCTGGCCGACCGGCCGCGCACCGTGATCCTGGTCACCCACGACATCGAGGAGGCGGCGCAGTTGGCGGATCGCGTGCTGCTGCTCTCGGACCGTCCCGCGACCGTGGTGCGGGAGTTTCGTATCGACGCGCCGCGTCCCCGCGATGTCACGTCGCCGCCCGTGGTGGAGGCCACCCACGCCATTTTGTCGGCGATGGGCTGGGAGGGTTGACGCGGGTCGTCGCTGCTCCCGGCCCGGGCGCGCTCAGTTCGGCGGGTACTTCCCGGCATCGGCCATGTCGATCTCCGCGGCGTCGATCTTCTTGGGCACGAATTGTCGGTCGAGGAAATCGGCGATCGGGATGGGTTTGGCGATGATGCGCGCCTTGACCGCCATGTCGACGATGCGCTGCATTTCATCGTCGCCGGGGGTGAGTTCGCGGTATCCGACGCGGCCGGGGTCGCGCAGGACGAAGCGGATGAGCTTTTCATCCTGCTTGTAGTAGGGGGCGGC
>JBJTRZ010000061.1:0-4178 GCA_046076415.1 Armatimonadota bacterium | reverse complement strand
CCTCTCGGGTGAGCAGGCCGGTTTCGGTCAGGTACCGCAATGCGCGCCGGCTCGCGTCGAATTCGACCGGAAGGGTGATGAGGGAGAAAAACGCGGCGAGGGAATAGCCGAGCACCCCGACCCATGCGAGGGCTGGCGAGTGGAACCACATGCCGGCCATGAACGCGTACGGGGCCAGTTGGCTGCCGATGTTCACCACCGGCACCACGGCTCCTCGGAGTTTGAGTCCCGGATCATGTTCGGCGTCCTGCATCGCGTGGCCGAATTCGTGCGCGGCGACCGCGACCGCGGCCACGGACGCCGTATGAGCGGTATCCGACAGGGCGATTCGCTTCGTGGACGGATCGTAGTAATCGGTGAGGTTACCGCCGATATGCATCACCCCGGCGGGGATGGCCCCCTCGAAGCCGCGGGCGATGGCCGCCCGCCCCGAGTAGGTCCGCATCAGCACGTCCACGGTCCGTGCGCCATCGACGCCACGGACCGTACCTACCCGGGAATAACGTTTATAGGTCCACTTGACCGTGAAATGGGCACAGACCGCCAGCAGCACGGCCGGGCCCAATAAGACGAAATACAGCGGATCGAAATACATGGTTTTGGGAGACTCCGTCTACCCGTTGAATACGCCGGGGGCGGGGGGCAAGTTCCCCGGTGCCGATGCGATGCAGGCGCGCAAATGCTCGGCCGCGGCGCGGACATGCTCCACGCGAACCGCGACGGGGAAGCGATCGAGCGACTCGTCCTCGATGCAAAGATCCCCGGTGTAGCCCGCGTGCGCCAACAGCGCGACAACCCGTGCGTGATCGATGTCGCCGTCCGGAATCGGGCACACGTAGCGGCCGTATTCCCACCCGGCCTCCCGCCGTGCCTGGCGTACTTCGGCCGGGTAGGCGATGTTCTTCACATGCGTATGCACCGTGCGTGGGGCGAGTCTGGCGAGGATTCGGTAGACGTCCTCGAGCGGGTGCCCCGCCCAGTAGAAGTTGCCGGTGTCGAGGGTCATTCCGATCCGCGTGGATCCCACCCGGTCCATCAACCCTTCGAGGAACTCCGGATCGTTGCCTTGAATGCCATGGTTTTCGATTCCGAACACGACCGGCAACCCGGAGGTTCGCTCCACGATGTCGCGCATCGCCGCCGCGAAACGTTCCTGGCGCTCGGCGAGGG
The DNA here is from genome assembly GCA_046076415.1 of Armatimonadota bacterium. Lineage (GTDB taxonomy): Bacteria > Armatimonadota > Armatimonadia > Armatimonadales > Armatimonadaceae > CAIRTT01. The sequence continues at coordinate 3,008 of JBJTRZ010000061.1, read as the reverse complement.
GCAAATCACGCTCCCCCGTCATCATGGCGTCGATCCGCAGCGCCGGCACGCCGAGCGTCGCCGCCGCCTCCGCCGCTCCCACCACCCAATCGCGTTCTCCCGACGGGTCCGCGTTGTTGAAATCGGTTGCGAGCAGGAGGGCCGGCACGTGGAGCCCCTAGGCCGCAAGCTCGTACGCGGCCTTCGATCGCCCCGCTTCGGTGCCCAGCTCGTGCCTGCCGGTCGCTGGATCCAGCAACGAGGCGACGGACCCACGGCGGTCGCAATGCCATTCCACGGCATCGACCCCGACGAGCCGGCATGCGTCGGCAATGCCGGCCGCGCCCAGCGTAGCGGCGATGTTGTCTCGAATCGATACGCGCATGCAAGGCCGTTCGTTCGGCTTGGCCCGGTTTCCTTCCGCCGCGCCCCCGACCCGAGATGGGGGGGAGGGGGCGCGGCGAACCGGGGGTGCGCTCAGGGAACGGTATGGAACTTCGCGTGCCGTTCGCGCAGCTCCTGGGCCGTGGCTCGGTCGCCCGCACCGTCCATCAACTTCGCCAATTGGAGCAGGGCCGACGGATGGTTCGGTACTCGCGCCAGCACCGCCCGGTACCCTTCCGCGGCTTCCTGGGCTCGGCCGCTCGCCTCTGCGATCATCGCCTTGAGGTGGACGAGACCCACGCTGGCGGGTCCCAGTTCGCCCGCCCGGTTCGCGGCCCGCTCGGCAAGTTGCGGAAGGTCGGAGTCCAGGAACGCGCGTCCCAGTTCGGTCCAGGCCAAGGCGTCGACGGGGTTTTCCCGCAGTACGAGCACGGCTTGGCGCAGGTCGAAATCGGGTCCAGCGCCCTTCTCGGCGAAACCGAATGTTCCGACAATCGACGTGGCAACGTTTCGCGGGATCTTGGGGATGGGTGCTTGGCCCCGGAGCAACGCTTGATCGAACGCCTCGTGGGCACGGTCGAGAAGTTCCATCGATTGCTTGGGGGAAGACGGGAGATCCTGCAGGGCCTTGGCTGCGCGGAGCGTTCCAAGAATGTGCCACGCCGGGAAGTCGCTCGCCAGAACCTCCTTGTTTCCTTCCGTTGCGGAAGCGAGCGTCTCCGCCGACGTGATGGCCACATCGGGAACGGGCTCCATTCCGGCGCTTCCCTTCAAATGCAGCCGAATATAGGCAAGGTCCCGGATCATCGCGGAATTCCCGGGCATTTCGGCCAGCGCGGCCCGCACGGCTTGGTCGGCCTCCTGCCATTCCCCTTGGTCGCGAAGAATCTGGGCACGTCGCGCGAGGGCGGCCGGGTCCTTGGGTGTCGCTGCAAGCACCGATTCGACTTCGGCTCGTCGGACCTCGGTTTCAAAAATCCGGTCTTGCTCAAGCACGGGCCATTGTCGGGCGATCATATCGGCGAGTTCCCGAGCCTTCGCGACCGCCCCGAGGCGCAGATGCGCGCGTCCGATGGTTGCCAAAAGCGGTGGGGCGAAGGCCTTCGGCACATCGGATTCCTTGTGCTTGGCCCGGTAATCGGCGAGCAATTGGCCGCATTCCGCGACCACGGTCTCCGCCCGATTTCCCGCCAACAGCGCGCGAGCATACGAGGTCGCGGTCGTGCCCGAGTGCTCCATGGCATAGGCGGTTCGCAGGTATTCGGAGGCCGCGTCGTGTCGGCCCAGCAGGGTCTGCATCATGGCCGCCATCCGTTGGTCGTACGCCGATGCGGTCGCCGTGCGCGCGATGGCCCCAAACGCATCCGCGGCTCCGGAGTAGTCCCCTTTGGTGTAGCGATCGTAGGCGGAGTATCGCTCCTCCGCTTGGCGTCGCCCCGCCTCGCTCGCGACCACTTGCAGCAACGCGGACTTTTCGAATTGGGTGGGCAACAGCTCGTACGGGGATTCGATCACGGGGTCGATGTCGCGGAAACTGGCCACCGTGGTGCGATCCAACTTCGGAGCCTTGAACGTTCCGCGGAAGGTGTGAACGTTGCCTTCGATCTGGTGATCCTTGAGTTCCACCCACGTCTCGGAATCCAATCGGACATGGCCCTTGATCGCGTACGGCTTGCCGTCGCTGCGGTCGCCGGGGGCGGGCAACTCCGCCCGGAATTCCGCGGACACACTCTGGCCGGGGGCAGCGATCGGCGGGTCGAGGCGAAGGGAAAGTATCTTGGTCGCCCCCCAGCGCGGGGCGGCGAACGATTCGCCCGGCTGGCGCGCGGGTGCCAGCAACACCGGGCTCATGCGCACGGAGTAATCAAGCGCCCGGTACGATCGAACGGGGAGGATGCCCACGAACGTTTTGTAGCCGGGAGCGGTGATTTGAACGGTCAGTTGGTCCACTTCGATGTGGTGCGAGGTGAGTTGCGTTCCCGGAAGCGTTCCGCCCCCGAGGAATCCCACGAATTCCTTGACGCGGTCCGTTTTGCTCCGCGAACGTCCCAGCTCGGCGGCGCATTCGTAGCGCCCGCCGCCGTCGGTGGTGGCGACGCTTTTGCCCTCCGTCGGGAATTGTCCATTGCTCCGGATGGAAATCGTCGCGCCCGCGATGGGCTGTCCGGTCGCTGCGTCGTGCACCCCGCCCGACACCCGGCCCTTGCTGATGGCATCCACGGCGGGATCCTTGACGTGCGCGGCCCCCGGCGGTTGCGGCGTCCTATCGGCGATCGGCAGTGCCAGTGCCGAGGTGGTCAAAGTGGCGAGGCCGATCGTGAGCATCAAGGGCACCAGCGGATTACGTCGAGCGTTCATGGATTTGGAAACTCCTTTTCGGTTCCATGCAAGCACGACTATCGAGATCCCACGTCCCAGAAACGGCGTATCCGATGAGAGTGATAAAGAGCCGGCGGCAAAGGTGGCCGCCGAGATCGAATACGCCGCTCGGCGGAGGCGGCACGGCGCGGGCGGGGATTGCATAATCCATGGGAATCCCCGCGCCGGCACGCGCGCACGGCGGCCACGGCGAGCGCCGCGCACCGGGGGACGAAGTCGACCATGAAGCTACGAACGGTCACAGGAAGGGCTCTGCTTGCGGTGGG
>JBJTRZ010000060.1:0-2688 GCA_046076415.1 Armatimonadota bacterium | reverse complement strand
CACGTGGTCGAGTTCTGGGCCACATGGTGCGGCCCGTGCAAGTCGACCATCCCGCATCTTGGTCAATTGGCCAAGCAGTACGTCGGCAAGGCCGACTTCACCGGTGTCTCGATCTGGGAGGCCAACGGCGGCACCACCGATCCCGTGGTGGTGGAAAAGAAGGTCCGCGCGTTCGTGGCCGAGATGGGCGAAAAAATGTCGTACTCGGTTGCCATGGACGACAAGATCACGGGCGGCACGATGGCCACCAAATGGATGCAGGCCGCCGGTGAGAACGGTATTCCGAGCGCTTTCATCGTCGATCAGAAGGGCAAGGTCGCGTGGATCGGCCATCCGATGGAGATGGACCAACCGCTCAAGCAGATCTGCGCCGGCACCTGGAACACCGCCGAGTTCGCCAAGGGCGCCAAGGCCCGCAAGGCCGCGGAGCGCAAGAGCATGAACTTCATGCAGGGCTTCCAGAAGCTGCTCATCGACGGCAAGATTGCCGAAGCCATGGCGTTCGTCGACAAGGAGACCGCCGGCACCGGGCCCGAAGCCACCGAGTTCCGAACCATGGCCGCAGGGATGCTCAACCAAATCGCTTGGGCCGTCGCCGATCCCAAGCGCCAGCTCCCCCCGCCGTTCGAACCGGTCCGCAAGGTTGCAGTAGACCTCGCCCGCAAGGCGGTGGACCTCTCGGGCGGCGGCGATTTCCAAATCCTGGATACGCTCGCGTTCGCGCTTGCGCAGAAGGGCCAGTACAAGGAAGCGCTCGAGTGGCAGGAGAAGGCCGTGGCCAAGATCCCGGCGGGCGCGCCGGCCGAGGCCGTCGCCGAACTCAAGCAGCGCCTCGAGGAATACCGCGGCAAGGCCAAATAAGCTCGCCTGTTCCATCCACCAACGCCGGTCCGCCTCCGCGGGCCGGCGTTGTTGTTTTCACGGGTTTTGCGAATCGGCCCGCGGTGGGCGAAGATGCGCCATGGACACTCTCCCCGACCATCCGCCGAAGGCGACCCCGACGACGGAGTCCGCGAAACCGCCCACGGCGTTCCACACCATCGATGCCATCCACGCGGTGCGCATCCCGCTGTCCCGGGAGGACTGGGACGCGTTGCAGCCAAAGCGTGCCCTCGGCTTCCTTCAGATGGACTTTCCCGAGCGGGCCGCCCGCATTCGGGTCGACGGCCGGGAGGTCCCGGTGGTGCTGCGGTTCAAGGGCAATGGCACCTACATGGCGTCGGGTGCCTTCCTCAAACGACCCTTCAAAATAGCTCCGGTCAAGCCCGCGGTGGATCTCGGTCCCGGACTGCCCACCCGCCTGAACCTGAACAACAACATCATGGACGGTTCGGGTATCCGCGAGGCGATGGCCTACGCCCTGTTCCGGGATATTGGCGTGCCCGCACCGCGCACGGCGTTCGCGCAAGTCGTGCTCGATGTGCCGGGACTTGCCAAGGAAAAGGTCCTCGGGCTCTACACCGTCGCCGAACAAGTAGACGATCGATTCTTCGAACGTATTTGGGGACTGCGGCCGACACTCGTGCTCAAACCCGAAAACGCGACCGGCCTTCCCAAACCCAAGGATTGGGCCACCGCGGAAAAGATGTTCGACCCCAAGGGCAAGCCCACCAAAGCGGACAAGGCGCGCTTCCTCGAGTTCCTCGATCTGATCCACGACGCCGACGACAGGACGTTCGCCGCGCGCATCGCCGAGTTTTTGGACATCCCGTCGTTCGCGCGCTTCCTCGCCGGCACCGTGGTGAGCGCAAGCCTCGATTCCATCCTCGCCCTCGGACACAACTACTATCTCGTGCTCCACCCGCGCGACGGGAAGTTCCGGTTCCTTCCCTGGGATCTCGACCTCGCCTTTGGTGGCTTCCCGGTCGTGGGGGCCGATCCGATACGGCTTTCGATTGATCAGCCGGCCGTGGAACGCGAGCGTTTGATCGAACGTTTCCTCGCGGTTCCCGCCGCCCGCACCGAGTACCGGGCGGCGTGTTCGCAGGCCGCGGCATGGCTCGAGCGGGCGCGCCCGATGGAACGTCGCCTCGCCGCGAGCGTGGCCCGAATTATCGCGCGCGAGGATCGCACCACGGTGGCGGGAGGAATCCCGGGCATGGGCGGGCTTCCGGGGCCGGGCGGTCCCGGCGGATTCGGTCCGCCACCCGGCGGGGGATTTGGCCCTCCTCCAGGCGGATTTGGTCCACCGCCGGGCGGGTTCGGCCCGCCTCCCGGTGGGCGGGGAGGGTTCGGCCCTCCCGGCGGGGGAGCCGGTGGTCGTCGTCCGGGGCCGGGCTTCGGCGCACCCGGAGGGAACCCGTTCCAAGCGGTTCCCGTTGGCAAATTCCTCGCCGAACGTCCCGTGCATGTCCGTGCCCAGTTGGCCGGAAAGGAAAAGGGCGAGCGCCCCCGTGGCTTTCCCGATTTCGGCGGACCTGGCGGAGGGGGATTCGACCTCTCCGGGATGGTGGCCATGGGTCTCGACCAGTTCCTGACCGCCGGCATCGGGTCACCCGACGCGAAGGCATGGGATGCCGCTTGGGAAAAGCGCCTGCGCGCCATGGACCGGGGCGGCGACGGAACGGTCGACGCGAACGAATGGAAGCAGGCGATCGATGCCGTCTACGGGGGGATGCCGGCGTTCGCGCGCATACTTCCGAATCAGTTGTTAGAAAGTATGGTAATCCAAATTGCGGCTTTTGGTAT
>JBJTRZ010000059.1:0-7369 GCA_046076415.1 Armatimonadota bacterium | reverse complement strand
ACAAAAACGCCCCGCCGGGCAGTTTGCTTCGGCGGGGCGCAGGCGGCATGCACAAGGCCGGGCGCCCTACGCGCCACACCTGCCTCCGGGATCGCGAACAACGTTCCACCGAACCGCCAAAGACCGAAGCGGACGAGGCGGGACACGCAATCCCCGCCCGCTCCGGCCTGCACGGGCCGCCCTCACCAAGTCCGCAGCGCGGCCGGAATCCGGTCCTTGTACTGCTCGAGGAACGGACCCTCGCGGTGGATGCGCACGGCATCCTGCTCGTAGCCGAAGATCGGGTACGAACCCAGTTCCTCCGACCGATCCGTGCACGTGAGGAACAAACCAATGCCTTGGGCGCGGGCGAATTCGAGCGCTTTCTCGTGCTCCACGATGGACCCTTCGGGATGGCCGCTGAAGTTGGCGCTGGTGCAGAGCATTCCGGTGTAGTTGGAACCTCCCCAGATCCGATCGGGCGCATCGCCGATGAAAACGGTCTCGAGGTGGCGAGCGAGCTCCCGGTGGATGCCCTCGACCAACACGCCCTGGTGGGTTTCGCCGCGGAGCGTGGCCGACTCGAATTCCGGGGTGCGGAACGGCAGGCGCACGAACGTTCCGGTCATCGGCTCGAAGTCATCCGCCGTTCGGAACTCGGCGGGGAGGCGGTCGTGGTCCGCCTGATCGACGAACCGTTGCAAATCGCCGATCAACGTGCCGTAGGTCTTGCCCGGCAGCCGCCGCTTCGCCGAGTCCAACCGCGCCGCGCCGTCGGAGTTCGGCGCCGCAAGCAACACGAACACGGCGGGAAACTGCACGAGGATCGCTTCCCGGCGAATATGCCGCGCCGCCAAGGCGAACGCATCGGGGTGGCGGATGTCGATAAGGATCGGTTCGTGGCGCGCGGTTTCCACCTCGAAAACTCCGTCGTTGGCAATGTCGGCAATCGGTTGAATGGCATCGATGGTCTGCACGGGCGTGTCCTCGTTTCGCGGGCTTCCTGCCCGACAGTACCATCCTAAATGTTCGAATCCCGGAAAAACTGTCGGGTGGCTCACAGGCGTGTGCAATGGGCCACACCGTGCCCCGTGTCGGATCGGTTGGTTCGGAAACGCCCGCGGGGGGTATGGTGTGCCCGCGGGTCGCGCGGACTCGCTCACCTCGCAATGCCCCATGCCTTGGTCCTCGGTGGAGGAATCGCCGGACTCGCCGCCGCCCATCGACTGATCGCCCTCGATTGGTCGGTGTCCGTGGTCGAACCCGACATCGCGCGCGCACGCCCCGGCCACGCGTTCATTGTTCAGGAAAACGGCATCCGCGCGTTGGCGACCCTCGGCATCGGCACCACCGGCCGCCTGCCCGGCTCCGCGCTCGACGGGTTCGATGTTTGCGCACCCAGCGGCGCACCGCTGCGCACCGAGTCCCTCGGCCGGGCCCGGGGAATCCTCCGCAAGGATTGCGTCGATGCGCTCGCCGCGCCCCTCGCCCACCGCATTGACTGGATCCCCGGGCGATCCGCCGGACTCGCCGCTCGCCCGAACGGCACGTACGCGGCGTGCCTCGCCGATGGGTCGGTGCGCGACGCCGATCTGATCGTGGCCGCGGACGGCGTGGGATCGACCACCCGCGCCGCGCTCTTCCCGCACGCCCGGCTCACTCCGGTGCGCGTCGTGGAACGAGTCTTTCCCGTGTCCGATCCCATCGTTCGGGAATGGCTGGGCGACCGATGCGCCAAATTCGAGGAACCGGACGGGGGATTGGCGCTCGGCCTGGTGCCCTGCGGACCGGATCGCGTCTCCTGCTACACCCAGCGGTGCGCGCACGCCGACGCCTTGGACCCGCGCAGCCACGCACCGGGGCCGCTGCTGCGCGCCCTCTTCGGCGCATGGCATCCAATCGTGGTGCGGGTGCTCGAAGCAGCCCATTTCCGGGAACTCCACCGCTGGCCCACCACCGATCTGGACCCATTGCCGCGCCACCACGCCGGGAACGTCGTGTTGATCGGCGACGCGGCGCACCCCATGTTGCCGTTCACCAGCCAAGGCGTCAACGCGGCGCTGGAGGATGCCCTCTCCCTCGGCGCGGTCCTGGGTTCCGTGGACAGCGATACCGCGCGGCTCCCGGAAGCCCTCGAAGCGCACTCCGCCACACGGGTCGCCACGATCGCTCCGGTCGTGCTCGCCGGGCGCCGCCTGCGGGAACATTTCCTCGACCCGTCGTCGCACCAAGGCGACCCGCCCGTCCCTTTCGTGAAATGACATCCCACCCCATGCCATCCCCCCACCCCTTCACCGACGACCAAGTGCCGATGGACCTCCTTCGGCAACGGGCCTACAACCTGCGCTGGGCAACCCTTCCCCCCGGCACCATCGCCCTCACCGCCGCCGATCCCGATTTCCCGGCAGCTCCCGCGATCCGCGAACGCATCGCCCGCTACGCCCTCGACGGTGTCTTCAGCTACGGACCGGCCGAGGGACTCCCCGAATTCCGGGAAGCCTGCGCCCGCTACCGCGTGGAGAAACGCGGCCTCGCGACCACGCCCGACCAAATTCTGGCGGCTGACAGCGCGGCGGCCGGCATGCGGCACATCGCCCACCTGCTGCTGCGGCCGGGAGACGAGGCGATCGTGTTCGATCCCGTCGATTTCCTCTTCAAAGCGTCCGTGGAAGCCGCCGGAGCCACCGTGCGCCTGCTGCCGGTCGACCCGCGCACCGGGGCCTACGATTTCGACCGACTCCCGGACCTGCTTTCCCCGCGCACCCGATTGATCGGCGTTTGCAACCCCCACAATCCCGTCGGGCGCGTGCTGTCGGCGGCCGAACTCGAAACCCTGGGCGCGTTCGCGGTTCGGCACGATCTACACATCCTCAACGACGAGATCTGGTCGGACATTGTCTATCCCGGAACACAGTTCGTGTCGCTCCCGGCCCTTTCCCCGGAAATTGCCGAGCGGTGCTGGACCGTGCATGGGTTTTCCAAAACCTACGGACTCGCCGGACTGCGCATCGGGTATGTGGAATGCCCGAACGCCGGCGGACGCGACCGCCTCGCCGAGGATTGCCTCTCGGGCACGACGATGACCGGCGCAACCACGCTCTCGCAAATTGCCGCCACGGCGGCCCTCGAGGAAGCCGGGGAGTGGGCGGACGCCTGGCTCGCGCACCTGCACCGCAATCGGGACCTCGCGGTGGAAACCCTGGCGGGCCTGCCCGGCGTTTCCGTGCGCCCTCCCGAAGGAACCTACGTGCTCTTCCCCCGGGTTTCCATCGGATCGTCCACCGCGGAGGATGTGTGCCGCCGGCTCCTTGAAGAGCACGGCGTGGCGGTGGTGCCCGGTGCCGCCCGGTGGTTCGGCCCGGGCGCCGAGGGGCACTTGCGGATCGTGTCCTCCACGAGCGAGGGGATCCTCCGCGAGGGATTGGCGCGGCTGGCGCGCGGCCTCGCGGAGTGGCCCCCGGAGCCCGGCGCCTAGCGCGTGACGGTCACGGCGCGCCCGTCGAGGCACACGTGGCCGCCCTTCATTTCGAGTCGGAATCGGCTCTTCTTGCCCGCTTCGTCGAGTTCGAGGAACACGCCCCCGCCGGGTTCGATCACGCGCCAGCGCCCGGTGCCGGTCTCGGTTTTGTCGGAGATGCCCGACCCGCCGAACGCTCCCCCGACATTGAGCGATACCGTGGACCGGACCTTCGCGGCGAACGTGCCCCCGGCCGCGAAGTCGAAATCGATCCGCACGGTCGACCCCGAACCGTTTTGGAAATGGGTGCGCTCGAGGACCACGTGGGATCCGCCGAGACGGGCCGCCCACGCCTTCGCCGCGTCGGAAGCGTTCGCGGAAACGATGCCGCCGCCCGCGGGGGCTGCGGCTCCGGCCTTGCCCTTCGCGCCGGGAACCGGTTCGGCGGGAGCGGTTCCCGCGAACACCGTGTCGAGCGTCGGCGCGAGTTTGACGAGGCGATCCGGCGGTGCGAGCGCGATCACGGTGAACTGCGTTCCGCCGCGCACCACCAACCAGAGGCGGATGCCCAGTTCCATTCCGTTCTGCTCGCCCTTGAAGGCGAACGTCACTCCCTTGCCGAGTTTCGCGGCGATGCGCCGCGGCTCTCCGATCGGGGACACGTCGCCCCCGAGCTTCGCCACCATTTCGTTCACCTTGGACAGCGCCGCATCCGACTCGAGATCGCCGAGTTCGCCCGCCGGGCCGGCCCCGGCCACCACGAACTCCACCGCACCGGCGCCGTGCGCCTTCAACAACACATTCCCTTCGGAGGGCATGGTGGTCCAACCGGCCGGGACCGGAATGCGCACGCCGGGAACATCGGTGCAGACAACGCCCTGGGCCATTGCCACGGCGGGGGCGGACAGGGCGACGAGGATGGGAAGGGGGAACGCGAACATGGACTTGTCTCCTGCCGAGGACCCTACCACCGGAAAGCCCGTCGCGAAACGAAATGGGCCGAAAGTCGGATGACGACCATTCCACACCTGTGGAGAATGGCACATGGGTCGGCGACGACGCGCTTTCGCGCGCGGGGCCGGCGCGCATCCTCGAAGCGAGGTGGGCATGGACGAAACAACGTTCCACCGGCGACTCCGCGCCGAAGTGGAAACGTGGTGTCGCGAGGGCATCATTCCGGCGGAATTGGCGAAAACCCTGACGGAGCGCTACGCCGAAGGATCGGCGCGATCGCGGCAGACGCTCGCCGGCGGTCTGATCGCGATGCTCGGCGCGGTGCTCCTCGGAATCGGCGTTATCGCCCTGTTCGCCTCGAACTGGGAAACGATTCCGGGCTGGGCCAAACTCGGATCCATCGTGGCCGCCTTCGTGACTTCGTACGCCACCGGCTACCGCCTACGCTTCCACGGCACGACGTTTCGAGGAACCGGCGACGCGTTGCTGTTCCTCGGCGCCCCCCTGTACGGCGCATCCCTCTTCCTGATCGCCAACGGCTACCAAATTCCCATCGACAGTCCGTTGCTGCTGACCTTGCTCGGGCTGGGCATCCTCCCCCTCGCGTGGGTCCTGGTGTCCCGAACCCAATGGGCGCTCGCGATCCTTGCCATCGGCGTGGCGGTGGCGATGGAGGCGGTGGGTTGGGTGGCGCAACGGCCGTCTTGGGTGCTCGGGACATTGATCCAGTACGCCGTTCTGACCGGCGGGGTCGGACAACTGCTGTTCGGCCACCCGACACGGGGTTCGTTGGCGGAGCCCGCGCGCAATCTCGCGCTGCTCGCCACGTTCTGGTGCCTCGTGCCCCTCGGGTTCGCGGACGTGCACCGGTTCGACGATTACGGCTTCAAAATGGCGGCGGACCCGGGTTTCCTGCAGCGGATCGCCGCCCTTGGGTTGGTCGCCCTCGCCGCCCATGCCGTCGCTTGGATGCGGTCCCCGCGCGGGCGACTCGACACCTGGGTGGGCGCCGCATGGGCCACGGTGATGGTGGGAATCGGAGTGTCGTTGCTGGATCGGGTGCCGCCCGGAGCGGCCGCGGCGATCGCCAACACGGTCAATTTCGCGTTGATACTCGGCCTGATCGCTTACGCCTACGCGACTCGCACCCCGTACCTGCTCAACACGGCCGTGTTGTTTTTCTCGATCCAAACCGGATGTCGGTATGTGGATTTGTTTTATGAAACCTGGCCGCCGGAAGTGTTCTTCCTCACGCTCGGAGCGTTGCTGCTCTTCGGAGGAATGCTCGTGGAGAAAGGCCGTCGCCGAATGATCCGGTCGTGGAGCGAACCGACGACGCAAGGAGGTGCGGCATGACCCGGGGGATCGCGGTGGCTTGGGCCGTGGCCGGGCAGGTGGCGGTGGTCGGCGGATTGGTGGCGTGGAAGCAGGTGACGGTCGCCACGGGCCAGACCGTGCTCCTGCGGTGCGAACCGCTCGATCCCCGGGACCTGCTGCGGGGCGAGTATGTGACGTTGAAATACGACATCGGCACGCAAACCGCTCCCGACGGCGCGCCCGCCCGCCTCGGGGAAACCTTGTACCTCACGCTCGAGCGCGACGGCCGTTTCCATCAGGGATCCCCGTACGGGGGAGTCGGGCGATCGCGGCCGTCGGACGCCACCACATGGCTCGCCGGCACGGTGACCGAGATTCGCCCGGGTGATCGCAACCGCAACGCGACGGTGGTGCTGGATTTCGGGATCGGCACGTACTCGGTGCCTCGCGGGCAAGGCCGCCGATTCGAAGCGGCCGGTTGGAGCGACAAAACCATGCTCGCGGCCACGGTCAAGATCGACCGATTCGGCCGGGCGGTGCTGCGCAAGGTCGATGTGGTGTCGCGCGACAGGCCGCGCGCGGTGGATCCTCCGGTGTTTCCCGCGCCGGTGCAGTCCGGCACCTCGTCCCCGCGGGTTGCCCCGAAAACCGTGCCCGGTGGATCGGTGATCGCTCCCGCCGATGCGACCACCCCGCCGGCGAAGTCCGAACGGAAACCAACCCCGAACCCGAAATCCGGAACGACCGTGCGGTGATTTCCCCGCCGCGGCTCGGCACGGTTCGTGCGAAATGCCGCGGCATGGACCAGACCGCCTCCCACGAAATCGCGATTCCGCTCGACCAATTGCTCGAGCGCCACGCCGCCGGCGAGATCGCCGCGGAGATCGTGCACGATGCACTGCGACGGCGTGGTCAGGAAATCGTCGAGGAATTCCGTCGGCGCCGCCGCGGCACCACCGGCCACATTCCCACGTCCGGACCCGCGTTCGCCGGAGGCCTGCGATGACGCCCCGGGGTCCCCGACTTTCCGCGGAGCAGCTTGCCGCGCTCGAGCGCCTCCTGCAACGCCATGCCAACGGCCAAGCGTCGGACGATGTGCTGATCGAACAGCTCCGCACGAGCGGGGCGGACCTCATCTACTGGGCTCGCCAAGGCCTGCGCACTTCGGGCCTGTCGGGAGACGCGCCCAGCCAGTGGTACAAGGACCTCTGAGTTAGCGGTCCCCCCACCACCCCTCGGCGTCGAAGCGCGCCGCGAACCGTTCGCCCGTGCCCGGCGCAGCCGGCACCAACGGCGGACGTGGTGGCCCCAGCGGCAATCCCCGCGCCGCGAGCAGCGCCTTCTGGTTCGCCAGCACCCCGCCCGGCACCAAGGCACGCACCATCGCGACCGATCGCGCGGCCAGCTCCCTCGCCTCGGCGATCGCACCGCGCTCCCAGGCGCCGATCAATTGCCGGTATAACGGGGCCGAATGATTGTAGGTGCTGCCCACAGCCGCCACGGCGCCCACCGACAGTGCCGGAAGCAAGGTTTCATCGCTCCCCCAAAACAGATCGAGCCGGTCGCCGAAGCCCGAGAGCAACTCCTGAAATTCGAATAGATCCGGCTTCGACACCTTGATCCCGGCAAAGTTGGGAATCGCAGCGAGCGCCGCGTCGGCGG
>JBJTRZ010000058.1:0-3097 GCA_046076415.1 Armatimonadota bacterium | reverse complement strand
CACCACGTTCATCCCGCGCAAGTGGACGGCATGGGCGAACTCGTGCAGCAGGATGCTTTCCTTGGCGTACGGGTCGCCGGGATATCCGAGCAGGTTCTCCTCGCCCACCGAGCACCACGGATCCGTGGCCGACCCGCCCGTTCCGCGCGCCCGTGCGTCCCACCAATCCTTCGCCGAAACCCCGTCGATGTCGGGCCCCTGCCCCAGCCACGCGAACTCCGCGGCGTCGCACGTGAATTCATCCACCCCTAGGATGCGCATTCGGGTGCCCGAGGACACCATCGCCCGTCGCGCGTCCGGGCGCGCCGCGAGCATCCGTTTGACCCAAAACGCCGCTTCTGCCAATGCCGCGGGATGGACCCGCGGCCCGGCGACGATTTCAAACCCATCCACCCGCACCGAGCGCCGGCCCGCACCTTCCGCGCGCGCCGGACCCACCGCGATCCAGGCCGCCGCCGCCAGCAGGGCGATCCCGCGCACCACGGAAACCCCGGTCAACGACGACCCTTCCGGGCCCGCTCGCCGTCCCAAAACGTCCGCAGCGCCGTCTCGTCCACGGGATGGGCCGCCTCCTGTTTCAGCGCATCCGCCCGCCGCGCTTCGATGTCGGCGCGCAGCGTCTTCAATTTCGAAGCCACATAGATCGCGTCGCCCGAGCGCCGATCCTCCACACGGAACCCGTCGCCGGTGGCCGTCCATTTCACCGAATGGACCCCGTCCGCATCCACCCGGAACACATCGACCGGACGGCGCAGGTACTGCGGAAGCACGAAGGCGAACGTTGCCGCGCGCTCGGCGCCCGACACGAATTCCTTGTTCTCGACATCGATCCCGTAGGCGGTGTCGATGGCGTGGCAGACCGCCCCGCGCGGCCCGGCCACCACCGAGAGTTCCCAGTCGGGAGCGCCGCCGCGGCCCTCCACCCGGACGAACGAGGATCCGTCCCCCTCGAGGTACAGCGCTTCGAGCATGCGGATCTCGCGACCGACACGGCGCATCGCGTCCCAGGTGTCGGGAAAAAGCATCAGGGAGTTGAGGCTGAGGTTGAACCAGTACAGCGACGTGATGCGGCTGGCGAGCGCGTGCACGGCTTGGGCGCGGACTTCGAACGCGTTCGGGGAACACCGCTTCCGCCCGTCCCAATAGTCGTCCCAACCCTCGTGCGGACCCTGCGACCAGTAGGCGCACGGGAAGGGTCGGTTGAGGTCGCGGAGGCTGCGGCCCAGAACGCCGATGGTCTCGAGCGGCGACCCCCAAGCGATGCGCTTCCCGTTCCAGCGGTCGTAGCGGCGCCAACTGTCGGCGGCGGGCGCGGTCACTCGGTAGGCATCGTAGTGCGGAAAATCCGACAAGCCCGCATACCACCGCCAAATCCGTTCCTCGCTGTGCGTGACCGTGGTGGGGAGGCGCGTGGAACGGTACGGCAACAGTTTGTCGAAGACTTCCTGCGGGGGCACCGGGCGGCCGCCGCCGTACTGCGGTTCTCCGAGGAACTCGACCCCGTGCACCGCCGGCAGCAGCGCGTCGGTGTCGTATTTCTCGATCGGGTCGAGTTTGTTGAAACGGCGCAGCGGATATTTCCGCACGAGTTCGGGCCGATCGCTGTAGCCGCGCAGCTCTTGGTAGTGCGCGGTGTCGATGTGCAGCGAGCACAGGAGCCGGAGGTAGGCTTCGGTGGTGGGCGCCTCCGACCCCTCGTTGTTGATCCACCCGCCACTGATGGCGAAGTGCTCGGATTTGACGCGAACATGGCTGCGCAGCGAACCCGCGCTGGTGGACACTTCCACGACGGCGTAGCCGAGCGGCAGGGCGGGAACCCGCAGGTCGAGCACGCCCCGGTCGCCGGCGGGCACCGACGCGGCGGCCTTGATCCAGGGTCCGGGCCGGAACGTGCGCCAAGCGCCCTTGGCGACGGGGAGCCAGAAGCGCACTTTCGTGGCGCGGAATCCCGACTTGCCGGCATTGGCGAGATGGACCACGACGCGGTCCGGCTTCAAAACGTCGCCGGTGGCGAGGAAGGTGACGGCGGAAATCCACCGCTCCGGGGCATCGATGCGCACGGTCTGCGGGTCCAATCCATCGGCATCGACCGTGAACGTATTGCCCACGCCCCAGCGTTCGGATTTGCCGTTGAACGTCCACACGGACAGCGTTCCCGGCTCTCCGGCCACGCCCTCGCCCATGTCGTGCCAGGCCCAATCTCCCGAGGCGAGCAAGTCCTTCGGGGAGTGTCCCGCGAAGCGTAGCGGGCGCGCCGCACCTTCCACGTAGAGCGTGACCTTGGCCGCGGGGCCGGGCCCGTTCGGTTCGAACCACCGCATTTCGGGTGCGATGGTATGCGGAACGATTTCGACACCCACCATGCGGCCGGCGGGTTTTTCAACGTGGATCATGGATTTCCCCAAAAGCTCCTCGGCGAAGATGCAGTGAATGTACCCGACGGTCGCGGGACGCGACGGAAAACAGATCGCTTCAGGGTGTTGGAATCGGTGTTTGAAACCGTTTGGGTGTGCATGGGCACCAGTTACGCCAAGGTTTACCTGCATTTTGTTTGGGGCACATACCGTCGCCGCCCGTTGATCGATGGCAAATGGAAACGCCGGTTGCTGCGGTGCATCGCGGCGGAGGCGCGCAAACTCGGTTGCAGCGTGCTGGCGATCAACGGGGTGGAGGATCACGTGCACGTGCTGGTGTGGGCCCCGCTGACAGTGGCCCCATCGATGCTGGCGAAGCAAATGAAGGGCGCGTCGTCGCGGTTCATCTCCCGGGTGGAACCGGGCGCCGAGGGTTTTCGATGGCAATCGACCTACGCGGTGTTCAGTGTCGACCGTCATCTGGTGCCGCGGGTCATGGGCTATATCCGGAAGCAGGAGGCGCACCACGCCCACCGGCGACGGTCCGCCACCCCCGAACCGCCCCTGCCCGAGGCACCGGCGGAGCCCGCACCGCCGCCCCCCCTCGGGGGCACTGAAGTGCCCCCCAAAGAGGGCCTCGTGCCTCGGCCGCGCCCTACGGGCGATTAGGGGGCCTTCGTCCGGGCGATTAGGGGCCTTCTTCCGTGCGAATGCGGCGACCGAGGGACGAGTCCCTCAAAGGG
>JBJTRZ010000057.1:0-5162 GCA_046076415.1 Armatimonadota bacterium | reverse complement strand
CCGTCGCAACTCTTCGAGCGCCGCCGGTTCGGGGTCTCGTCCCGCCGCGGTGGCATCCTGGATCAAGGCCGATCCAATGTTGCTGGTCATCAGGATCAGCGTGTTTTTGAAATTGACAACCCGGCCTTGCCCGTCGGTCAGACGGCCGTCGTCGAGCACCTGCAAGAGTACGTTCCAAACATCCGAATGCGCTTTCTCGATTTCGTCGAGCAGCACCACCCGGTAGGGCCTTCGTCGAACCGCCTCCGTGAGTTGCCCCCCTTCCTCGTACCCCACATATCCGGGAGGTGCGCCGATCAGGCGTGCAACGGAGTGCTTCTCCATGTATTCGGACATGTCGATGCGCACAAGCGCGGCTTCGTCGTCGAACAGGAATTCGGCAAGTGCCTTGGCCAGTTCGGTCTTTCCCACTCCGGTGGGGCCGAGGAACAGGAAGGATCCGATCGGGCGACGTGGATCGGAGAGGCCGGCACGGCTGCGACGAATCGCCTCGGCGACCGCGGTGACCGGTGCGTTCTGTCCGACGACTCGTTGGTGGAGGTGATCCTCGAGCGCGAGGAGCTTCTCGGCCTCGCCTTCGAGCATTTTGCGAACGGGGATACCGGTCGCCTTGGAGACCAATTCCGCGATATCGGTTTCGTCGACGATGGAGTCCATTCCGGTTTCCCGTTCCCAGGAGGTTCTGGCCTCAAGGAACTCCCGGCGAAGCGCTTGTTCGTCGTCGCGGAGGCGGGCCGCCTTCTCGTAGGCTTGGGCCTCGACCGCCGCCTTGCCTTCCGCCGCGACCGCGTTCAGGCGGGCTTCAAGCGACTTGAGCGAATCCGGCATCGCGCTGAGCTGGATGCGCACCTTGGCTCCCGCCTCGTCGATAAGGTCGATCGCCTTGTCGGGTAGGAAGCGTTCGGTGATGTAACGCGTGGAGAGCTGCGCCGCGGCTTCGAGCGCCGGGTCCGTGATCTTGACCTTGTGGTGGGCCTCGTAGCGGGGGCGGAGTCCCTTGAGAATCGCGATGGTGTCTTCAAGGGTTGGCTCGCCAACGAGCACGGGTTGGAAGCGTCGCTCCAGCGCCGCGTCCTTTTCGATGTTGCGTCGGTATTCATCGAGCGTCGTGGCACCCACGCATTGGAGTTCGCCGCGCGCGAGGGCGGGTTTCAAGAGACTCCCGGCATCCATCGCCCCTTCGGCCGCTCCGGCTCCGACGACCGTGTGCAATTCATCGATGAACAGCACGATGCGGCCGGCTGCCTCGCGCACTTCATCCATGACGGCTTTGAGGCGTTCCTCGAACTCGCCGCGGAATTTGGAACCTGCCACCATCGCCCCCAAGTCGAGCGAAAGCAAGGATTTGTCGCGGAGCGATTCCGGTACATCTCCGTCGACGATCTTGTTCGCCAGTCCCTCGACGATCGCGGTTTTGCCAACGCCTGGATCGCCGATCAAGACGGGGTTGTTCTTGTTGCGGCGCGCCAGGATTTGGATCACCCGTCGAACCTCTTCGTCGCGGCCGATCACCGGATCGAGCTTTCCTTCCCGGGCGGCTTGGGTGAGGTCGCGGGAGTATTTGCGCAGGGTTTGATATTGCTCCTCCGCCGTCTCGGTATCGGCGCGCCGGGACCCTCGGATTTGTTGCAGCGCGCGATAGATGCGTTCCTCGTCGAGCCGGAACTGGGCCAGGATCCGCGCCGACGGCGATTCCCCTTCCTTGAGCACCGCGAGCAAGAGGTGTTCGACGCCAACGTAGGCATCCTTCAGGCGCCTCGACTCGCTCTCCGCGAGGTCGAGCACGCGTTTGGCGCGGGGCGCGAGATAGATTTGGCCCTCGCCGGAGGAACTTGCCCCCGGCGTGCGGGCAAGCTCCGCCTCCACCGCCCGAACGACCGCGGGAATGTCGATTCCATTGCGTTCCAGTATCGAGGAAGCGAGCCCATCCTCCTGTTCGACCAGGGCGAGCAGGATGTGTTCGGAATCGAGTTGATTTTGCTTGTAACGCCGCAGGATGTCCTGGCTTGCGGACATCGCATCCTTCGCGCGTTCCGTGAAGTTCTCGAACATGGTGTCTCCTTGTTCCGCCGTGGCGGATGTGCGTCATGCTTCCCGGGCCGGTCGTCTGGCGCGACCTTGTTGAAGGGTTGGGAAATGGTTCATCCGGACCGGGCGCGTAGCCGGTCCAACTCGGTTTGCAGGTTGTCGAGGCGTTCGAGCAGTCCGAGGATCACCTCCACTCCCGCGAGGTTCACCCCCATGTCCTGCGTCAACCGCTGGATTTGACGGATGCGTTCGATATCGCGCTCGCTGTACAGGCGGTTTTTTCCAACTCTGCTCGGTTGCACCAAGCCGAGCCGTTCGTACATACGCAGGGTTTGCGGATGGATTGGTTCGTCCGGTCGATCGATCCGCACGAGGCGTGCGGCGATGGAGATGGTGTAGAGCGGGGCGTCTCGATCGGGCTGCATGTCACATGCCTCCTTGAAGGGAGGCGAGTTCGCGCAGCAGTGCCGCTTCCCGTTCTCCAAGTTGGGTTGGGACGGTGATCCGTATGCGCGCCAACAGGTCGCCCGAGCCGTCGCCTTTGAGGCGTGGCATGCCATGTCCGGCGATGCGCAAGGACCTGCCGGACTGTGTGCCCGGAGGAATGCGTATTTTGACCGTCGTGCCGGGCAATGTCGGGACCACCACTTCACCGCCCAATGCGGCGGTGGTGTAGGGGACCGGCACCTCCGTTGTCAGATCATCGTCGCGCCGTTCGAACCGGGGATGCGGAGCGACGCGGACCACCACGTACAGGTCGCCGCCGGCGATCCCTTGGCCGGTCATGCGTATCTTCTTGCCATCGGAGATGCCGGCGGGCACCCGCACATCGATCGATCGGTTTTCCGTTTGGCGCGTGCCTTGATCCAGGTTCCAACGCCCACCCGGCAAAGCGAGTCGGAGGTTGCGGACCACTCCTCGTTGCGCCTCCTCGAGCGAAATGACGATTTCCGCGTCGACGTCGCTTCCCGCCGGGCTCCGCCGGCGCGTGCCGGAGGTCGGGGAATCCCCGAAGCCTCCCGCACCGAATCCTGCTTCGCCGAACAGCGATTTGAAAAGATCCTCGAGTCCGCCTGGACCGGGACCAAATCCGGTGGTGGAGGTCCGGAAGCCCCCCGGGGCTCCTCCTGCCCCGGCTTGGCTGTATGCCTTCCATTGATCGCCGTATTGGTCGTATTTGCTGCGCTTCTCCGGATCTCCGAGGATTTCGTGGGCTTCGCCGATTTCCTTGAATCGTTCTTCCGCCTGCTTGTCGCCCGGGTTGACATCGGGGTGGTATTTGCGCGCCAGGCGTCGGTAGGCGGACTTGATCTCCTTGTCGGACGCGTCGCGTCCAACGCCGAGAACCGCGTAGAAGTCCTTGTAGTTTGGTCCCATTGGCTCAATCCGCCTCAGTGCATAGCAGTCAAGTCGACCCGCCGAAAAAGGCCGCGCCCAACGACGCGGCCGATTTCACGGCGTGGCGACGGGTATCCGTGTTTCCGCGCGATCGCGTCGGGGCAGTTGGAGGGTGAGCACTCCTTTGCGGTAGCGCGCCACGATCCGATCGACATCGACGGGATGGCGCACTCGAAATCGACGTTCGAATGGGCCGAAGGGACGTTCCGAGGCGATTCGACGACCGTCGGTCGCGGGCTCGGAGGACCGCTTGCCCAGAATGCGAACGCGGTGTTCCTCCGCCTCGATTCGGATGTCGTCGGGTTCGATCCCGGGCACGTCGAGCACAAGGATCAGGGATTCACCGGTGTCGACGATGTCGACGGCGGGATTCCACTTCGAAGGGTTTGGCTCGTTCGACCGCTCGTTGGCGGAGTCGATGCGAGCAGTTACCGGCATGGCGGGGAAAGGCATGGTGTGTGTGATCTCCTTTTCCTCCGGTCGGGGGAGGGCCGTCGCGCCGGCGACGGCCCTTCCGGCATTATTTCGTTTCGTCGACCACCTCGGCATCGATGACATCGTCGCCGCCCGCCGGGGCTTGGGTGGTCTTGTCGGTCGAGGCTTCCTCCGTCGCCTGCGAGTCCTTGTAGAGGCGTTCGGACACCGCGTACTGGGCTTGTTGGAGTTCGGTCATGGCCTTTTCGAACGCGGCATCGTCGGAACCCGCGGTGGCTTCGCGCAGCGCCGACACCTTGGTTTCGATGTCGGACTTTTCGTCGGGGGTGACCTTTTCGGCGTTCTCGCGCAGGAACCGTTCGGCGCCGTAGGCGAGTTGGTCGGCTTGGTTGCGTCGCTCGGCCGCGTCCTTCTGCTGGCGATCCTCCTCGGCGTGCGCGGCGGCTTCCTTGACCATGCGATCGACTTCGTCCTTGTTGAGGTTGGAGGATCCGGTGACCGTGATCTTCTGTTCCCGACCGGTTCCTTCGTCGCGTGCGGAAACCGAGAGGATTCCGTTCGCGTCGATGTCGAAGGTCACCTTGATTTTGGGCACGCCGCGCGGGGCGGGGGGCAGACCGGAGAGTTCGAAGTCGCCGAGGGCCTTGTTGTGCGCCGCGATCTCGCGTTCCCCTTGGAAGACCTTGACATGCACCGACGGTTGGCTGTCGGCGGCGGTGGTGAAGGTCTCCTCCTTGCGGGTGGGGATGGTCGTGTTGCGCTCGATCAGGCGGGTCATCACCCCTCCGAGGGTTTCGATACCGAGCGAGAGCGGGGTGACATCGAGGAGGACGACGTCCTTTACTTCGCCGCCGAGGACCCCGGCTTGGATCGCGGCGCCGACCGCGACCACCTCGTCGGGGTTGACCGACCGATTGGGTTCCTTTCCGATCAGGCGGCGAACCAGTTCCTGGACGGCGGGGATGCGGGTGGATCCGCCGACCATGATGACTTCGTCGATTTCGGATGCCTTGAGTTTCGCGTCGGAAAGGGCTCGGTTCACCGATTCGGTGGTGCGCTCGACGAGGTCGCGGGTCAGGTCCTCGAATTTTGCCCGGGTGAGGGTCATATCGAGGTGTTTGGGGCCTTCGGAGTCGGCGGTGATGAAGGGGAGGTTGATGTTGGTGGTGACGGCGCTCGAGAGCTCGATCTTGGCCTTTTCAGCCTCGCCCTTGAGGCGCTGCATCGCCTGCT
This sequence comes from Armatimonadota bacterium, assembly GCA_046076415.1. Lineage (GTDB taxonomy): Bacteria > Armatimonadota > Armatimonadia > Armatimonadales > Armatimonadaceae > CAIRTT01. Next base: position 68 of record JBJTRZ010000057.1, on the reverse strand, counting down.
TGTCCTTGGCAAGGTCGATGCCTTGGTCCTTGAGGAATTCGGCGCAAAACCACTTGATGATCCGTTCG
>JBJTRZ010000056.1:0-13611 GCA_046076415.1 Armatimonadota bacterium | reverse complement strand
ACGGGTGCGCGGCGCCTGCGGGACGATGTGCTCTCGACCACCGGGATCGACACGGACGCGCGCCTCCATCCGCTCCTGATCGGCCTCTGCGCGGCGTTCACCGATCAGGGGATGGCGTATTGGCCGATGCCCGGCCGGGATACCGGCCTGCTCGCCGCGGCGGAAATGCTCTTCCGCCTCGACGGTTTCGTCGAGCCTCCCGGACTGCGGGGATTGGCGCGATTTTTCCATGGAGTTTCAGGCAAGTCCGGCATTTCCATGGTCGAGGAATTGCTTGAGCGGTGGGCGGTGCCGATCGAAGCGCGCGAGGAGTTGCTGACGCTCGAACTGCTCGCCCTGCCGGGTTGGGCGGGACTGATCCGGCGCCTCGAGGAGGAACCGGAGCTCGCGCCCTACCGGCCGGTGCCGGCCACCCTCGACGACTTTTTGGCGGTGCGCCTGTTGCTGACCGCCGCGGCATGCCCGGGCGACCCGGGCGACTGGGATTCGTGGCAACGTTCCGCGAAGGATCACGGTCCGAGCACCGAGGTGCAACGGCGGGTCGAGGCCGGCAATCTGGCGATCCTGCTGGAGCGACTTGGTTGGAGCGCGGACCTCCCCGACGAAGACTGGAACCATTTGGTGGCGACCACCCGCGCGTGCGACGATGTCGAACGTCGGCGGCTGCTCCACCTCGCCTACGAACGGCGCCATGCGCTGGCGGTGCTCGGACCCATCTCGCGGTATCGGCACGAGGGTCGATTCGAAGTCCCGGCCCGCCCCAGCGCGCAGGTGTTCTTTTGCATCGATGAACGCGAGGAGTCGGCGCGCCGTGCGCTCGAGGAAGCCGCACCGGAGGTGGAAACGTTCGGCGCCGCGGGGTTTTTCGGAGTCGCCGTGCACTTCCACGGTGCCGACGAAGCGCACGGAGCGGCATTCTGTCCCGTGGTCGTCACGCCTCAGCATGCCGTGCTCGAAGTGCCGCGCCCCGAGGATGCCGACCGCTACGCGGAGCGCAGGCAGCGGCGAAAGCGCATCGCGAAGGCCTCCCTCGCCGCGTTCAAGGGATCGCGCACATTGCTGCGAGGAACCTTGGCGAGTTTGGTGACCGGGGTCCCGATGGCCGTCGGCCTCGCCGCGCGCGTGGTCGCTCCCGGCCGGACCGGGCGATTGGTCGATCAGGCGATGTCGCGCTGGGTGCCGGAAGCGCGCACCGAACTCACCGCGTTGCACGACGGAGAGTCCACCACGCACGGGCTGCAGCAAGGGTTCACGATCGAGGAGAAGGCGGACCGGGTGGCCGGCATGCTGCGCGCCGCGGGTCTGGTTTCCGGCACGGCACGCATCGTCGCCATTCTCGGCCACGGGTCGACTTCGCTGAACAATCCCCACGAGTCCGCGCACGACTGCGGTGCCTGTGGTGGCCGGCGCGGCGGCCCCAATGCGCGCCTGTTCGCGACCTTGGCCAACCATCCCGATGTCCGAGCGTTGCTTCCCGCGCGCGGCGTCGAGATTTCCCCGGATACCTGGTTCGTCGGCGGTTACCACGACACATCGTCGGACGAGGTCCTCCTTTACGACACGGATCGTGCCCCGGCGACGCATGGAGCGGACCTCCAGCGCTTGCGGACGGATCTGGAACGGATGCGCGCGGGCAATGCGCTGGAGCGGGCGCGCCGCTTCGAGGCGGCGGCCTCCGACCGCACGCCCGAGAAGGCGTTGGCGCATGTGGAGGACCGCGCCCGCCAACTTGCGGAGCCCAGGCCGGAGTACGGTCATGCCACGAACGCGGTGTGCATCGTGGGGCGCCGCGGATCCACGCGCGGCCTGTTCCTCGATCGGCGCGCGTTCCTGGTCAGCTACGACGCCGGAAAGGATCCCGAGGACAACAGCCTTGCGGGCTTGCTGGGGGCCGCCGGCCCGGTCTGCGCGGGCATCAACCTCGAGTACTACTTCAGTTTCGTCGACAACGAGCGGTACGGTTGCGGCACCAAGCTCCCGCACAACGTGGTGGGTTTGATGGGAGTCATGAACGGCTACCGCAGCGATCTGCGCACCGGTCTGCCGTGGCAGATGGTGGAGATCCACGAACCGGTTCGGTTGCTGCTGGTGGTCGAAACCACTCCGGAGCGCCTGTGGGGTGCCGTGTCCCGCAGCCCGGTGGTGACCGAATTGGTGGTCAATCGGTGGATTCGCTTGGCGGCTTTGGATCCCGTCGATGGCACCACGCGGATGTGGGAGGCGGGCCAGTGGCGCGAGGTGCCTCCGTGCGCCGATCCACTGCCCGTCGCGGCCACTTCGCCGGAATGGTTTGTCGGCAAGCTCGACCATTTGCCGATCGCGCGGATCGGAGGACGATCGTGAACCTTTGGCTGCCGATCGCCGTGTTCGCTCCGTTCGCGGTGTTCCTGATCCTGGGCGTCGCCTGGCTCGCCGGTCTGGCCCCAACCGAGCGCGTTGCGGTGCGCGCCACCCAGGCCGGACTCGGTTTGTCCGCGACGGGCCTGCTCGCCTTGCTCCCCTCGTTCCCCACCGGTGGAACCCGCGTGGTGCTGGGCGACTGGTTCCGGGCGGGTGAATACCATTTCCCCTTGGAACTGGAAACCTCGCGCCTCGCCACATTCCCGGCACTGATGGCCGTGTTCCTCCTCGCGTTGATCGCGCACTTTTCGAAGCGCTACATCCATCGCGATCCGGGCTTCCATCGGTTCTTCCTGCTGATGAACCTCTTCGCCACGGGGATCCTCCTCCTTTTCACCGCCGGGTCGCTCGACGTGTTGATCGGGGGTTGGGAGTAGGTGGGAATTTCGTCGGTCTTCCTCATCGCGTACTTCCAGCACCGGGACCAACCGGTGGCGGGGGGCCTTCGCGCCTTCGCCACGTACCGAGCCTGCGACATCGGGCTGCTGGTTGCCGCGGTGCTGCTGCACCGCGCCACCGGATCGGCGTCGTTCGATGCCATTTCCACCCTGCACGGTCCGACGGCAACCACCGTGGCATTCCTGCTCATCCTCGCCTCCCTCGGGAAAAGCGCCCAGTTTCCGTTCACGGGATGGCTGCCCCGCGCGATGGAAGGTCCGACCCCCTCGAGTGCGGCGTTCTACGGGGCCCTCTCCATCCACGCCGGGGCGTTCCTTTTGCTGCGATGCCGGCATCTGCTCGAGCATGCGCCGGTCGCGGCGTGGACCGTGGTGGCGATCGGGGCGCTCACGGTAGCCCAGGCCACCCTGACCAGCCGAGTTGCCGCGGATGCGAAAACGGCGCTGGCCCTCGGAGCCCAGGCCCAGGTCGGGCTGATCTTCATCGAGATCGGAATGGGCTGGGACAAACTCGCGCTGTGGCATTTGGGCGCGCATTCGCTGTTGCGCACCATGGAGTTCCTGCGCGCCCCCAGCGTGCTGCACGAATACCATTTGATGCACGCGGCGGCGGGGGGAGAGATTCCGGAAACGGGCCGCCATTTCGTACGATGGATTCCCGAAGGCGTGCGCTTGCGACTCTACCGGCTGGCACGCGACCAAGGCCAACTCGACGCCGCGGTCCAGCGGCTGGTCGCCGGCACCGCCACCGCGTTCGCCGATGCCGTCGCCGGTTTCGAAATGCGTCGCGCACCCGTGGAAGCGGAGGATGCTCCCCGTGCTTGATTTTCCTTGGTTGGTGGCCGCACTCGGCATGCTCGCGGTGGGCTCCATCGTGGCACTGCGCCAAAAAGCCTCCGACGGAGCCCGGCGTGTCGGCCTGATCGCGCTGGCGACCCATCTGGTACTGCTGCTGATCGAACGCCGCGGCGACACGATGAACGGATTTCCCGTTGGTCGCGGATGGGTTGGGCTCGATGCCGTGAACGCCATCCCGCTGCCCGTGGTGGGAATGCTGGGACTCGCCGTGTTGGCGTTCGCCCCCCGACGCGCCCTCGGTGCCGCATTTCCCGCCCGGCTTCTTTGGTTCGTGCTCGCGACCGACATCGCGTACGCGGCAACGGGGCCTTGGGTGATGGCCGCCGCATGGGCGTTGGCTTGGCTGCCCATGGCCCGGGACCTCGACCTGGGCGCCCGCGCGCTCCTCTGCGCCGCGTCGGTGTTGCTGCCGGCGGGAATCGCACTGGGCCCCAAGGGCCTCTTTCTGGTGCTGGCGGCGGTGGTCTTGCGCAAGGGACTTTTTCCCGCCCAAGGCTGGATCGTCCGCAATTGCGCGCGCGGTGCGCTGCTGCCGATGTTGCTGCTGGTGAACGCCCATGCCGGCGCATTCGTGCTGTTGCGCCTCGCGCCCCGCGCGACTCCTTTGGTGACGGACCTTGCGCTCGGAACCGCCGTCTACGCGGCGGTGGTTGGTCTGCGCGATCGGGCGCTGCGGCGCATTTTGGCTTGGTTGTCGGTGAGCCAATCGGCGTTCCTCGTGGCCGGACTCGAAAGCGGTACGGTGGAGGGACTGAGCGGCGCCATGCTGTTGTGGCAGGTGGTGGTTGCGTCCACCGCGGTGCTGTTCCTGGAGCTGTCGGCCCTCGAGGCGCGCATCGACGGCGAACTGTCGTCGGATCATTTGGGGCTCGCGGCCCGGGCGCCCCGCCTCGCCGCCGCCTTCGGGATCGCCGGCCTCGCGTTGGTGGGCGCCCCGGCGACCCTTGGCTTCTGCGCCGAGGATTTGCTGCTCCACGGAACCCTGGCGGCCCATCCCCGCATCGGCATCCTGCTTCCGATCGCGACGGCCATGAACGCGGTGACGGTGGTGCGCCTCTTCGCGCGCCTGTTCCTGGGACCGACCGCGGCGGGGACGGAGGACTTGGAGGACGCGTTGCCGCGCGAACGCGCAGTGCTCACCGCCGTGATCCTTTTCCTGATGGCTGGTGGATTGGCTCCGCGATGGCTCGCGCAACGCAGCGAAGCGGCGGCGCGCGCCGTGCTGCCGGAGGCCGCGGGAGCCGAAGCCCACGATTCCCCCACCGGCTAACTCGAATCGCCCCCGCGGGCGGGCAGGACGCGGACGGTCGGTCCCGGAATTCAGGGGCATGCAACGTTCCACCCGTCCCGCCACCCCGACGCTCGCGGAGGTGCCCTTCACCGCGGTCGGTCTTTCCGATCGCTGGCTCGCGCCCCGTATCGAACGCAATCGCACCGCCGGGGTCGCCCATGCGTTGCAGCAATGCGACCGCACGGGACGCCTGGCCAACTTCGACAACGCCGCGAAACGTTTGGGAAACAACCCCGTGTCGGACGGGTTCAAAGGCTTCTTCTTCAACGACTCCGATGTGTACAAGATGCTCGAGGGCATCGCCCGGATGCTGGCGGTGCGCCGGGAGGCGGCGCTCGAACAGGTCGCCGACGAACTGATCGCGCGCATCGCCGCCGCACAGGAAAAGGACGGCTACCTCTACACCGCCCGTACGCTCTGCGGAGCCGACTACATGCCCCCCGGAGGCAAGGACCGGTGGTCCGACCTCGGCGGAGGCCATGAGCTCTATTGCGTCGGGCACCTCTACGAGGCCGCCGCGGCGCACTTCGAAGCCACCGGCAAGCGTTCCCTGCTCGATATCGCGGTGCGCAACGCGGACCTGGTGGTGCGCACGTTCGGCCCGGAACCGGGAAAGCTGCGGACCCCGGACGGCCATCCCGAGGTCGAGATTGGGCTGGTGAAGCTCTGGAAGGCGACCGGAAAACGCGCCTATCTGGACCTCGCCCGGTTCTTCCTCGATCAACGCGGAGACCCGGGCCGCCGAGACCGTATCGGGGAGTACGCGCAGGACCACGAGCCGTTGTCGCGACAGCAAAAGGCCGTCGGTCACGCCGTTCGGGCCGTCTATTTGTATTCCGGTGCCTCCGATGTGGGAGAGTACGGCGGGGTTCCCACCTACTCGCTCGCCGCCAAACGCCTTTGGGAGGATGCGGTTCAGGGCAAGGTGTACGTGACGGGAGGCATCGGATCCCGCGGGAGCGGGGAAGCGTTCGGGGACCGGAACGAACTTCCGAACCGCACCGCCTACGCGGAAACGTGCGCGGCGATCGGGCTGGTGTTGCTTTGTCGACGACTTTTCCTGCGCACCCGGGATGTGCGTGCGGTCGATCTGCTCGAACGCACGTTGCACAACGGCCTCCTCTCCGGCGTGTCGCTCGAGGGCACGGGCTGTTTCTACACCAACCCGCTCGAGTCGCGCGGGGGTGCGGTGCGCCCACCGTGGCACGACTGCGCGTGCTGCCCGCCGAACATCCTGCGCTTCCTGCCCACCATTCCCGGCCTCCTGTACGCGACCGAGCCCGATGCGCTCCATGTGAGCCTGTACGTGGCGAGCACCGCCCGCCTCACCGTGGCGGGAACGGCGGTCACCGTGGTCCAAACCGGCGACCAACCGTGGGACGGGCGCGTCGACCTGCGCATCGACCCGGAAAAACCGCGGCGGTTCGCAATTCACCTGCGCATCCCGGGATGGGCCCGCGACGAAGCGTTCCCCTCCGACCTGTATCGGTTCGTGGACGCGCCCTCGTCGCCGGTGCGGATTCGGGTCAATGGACGGCCCGTGGCGGTGCCCCGCGGTGCGCGCACCTTGGAGTTGCGGCGGGTTTGGACGAAGGGCGACCGGATCGAAATGGACCTGCCCATGGACGTGCGCCGCATCGTGGCGCATCCGGGGGTGGTGGCGGACCGCGACAAGGTTGCGTTCCAGCGCGGGCCGCTGGTCTACTGCGCCGAGGGAATCGATCAGGCGGGGCGGGGCGTGCTGGCACGGTATGTCGGCGACGAGGCCCCGGTGGCGGTCCGTTCGCGCCCGGATCTGCTCGGGGGAATACAGGCGCTCGAGGCCACGGCCGGCTCGGTCGTGCGACGCCCGGATGGATCCGTGGGACCGGGCTCCGCGAGCCCGATGACCTTGGTGCCCTATGCGCTGTGGGCGAACCGCGGGCGCGGCGAGATGGCGGTTTGGCTGGGACGCAGGCCCGAAGGGGCATTGACCCCGCCGGCGCGCACGTTGGCACGCACCGCGAAATGGAGCGCCTCCGGAGGCACCGGCCTCGAGTCGCTGGTCGATCAGCAGCAGCCCGCATCGTCGATCGACCACGCCAATCCGTTCTTCCACTGGTGGCCACGCAAGGGCACCGCGGAGTGGGTCGAGGCCGAACTCTCCGAACCGTCCCGCGTGGGCGGGGTTTCGGTGTATTGGTTCGACGACACGGGGATCGGGGAATGCCGATTGCCGGCGCGGTGGACGGTGAGGGTTCGGGTCGACGGTCGATGGGTCGATGCGGCCGGGGCATCCACCTACGGAACCGCTCCGGACACGTTCAACACCGTGCGATTCACCCCGGTGCGGGCGGAGGCGGTGCGGCTGGAAATCCAGTTGCCCGCCGGGTTCGCCGCGGGCATGCACGAAGTGCGGATCCTCGACGAGAATGGGCGGGATTCGGTCCGGGCGCGGTGATCGCGCCCGGCCCCCTTCCTAGTCGGCAGCGGATACGCGGAATTCGCGCTCGGCGACCTTCTTGTCGGCGATGCGCACTTCCACTCGGTATCGGCCGATCGGCCAGTCGCGGGGCATCGAAAACCGGAACTTGACCGGGACGCGTTTGCCCGAGACCTTTGGATCGGGTGCGGCGGTGGTTTCCGCGAGTATCCGATCCTTGAATCCGGCCGCATCCACCGCCACGAGGCGCGCGCCGATCGGCTTGGCCGGGTCCGGGGCCACGAGATCGACCCGGCATTCGAACGTTCGCTCGGCGGGATAAAGTCGCCGCAAGGGCGAACCATCGGCCCGCACCAGCTGCATTCCCACCACGTCCGGGCCGGCCGCATGGGCCGCGGCGATCGCAGCGCAGCAAACAAACCAGGCAAACCATGGGCGAAAGGCCATGGCCCACTCTACCCCGAACCGGCGCGCGTCCCCCGGACCACGCGACCGATTCCCGCTGGATCCGGCACGACCGCCACGTCCGCGAACCCGGCGTTTTGAAAGCATGCGGCGGTGGCTTCCGCTTGCCCCATGCCGATTTCCACCGCGCACAGCCCGCCGGGCACCAGCCGCTCCAACGCGCCTTCGACGAGCCGACGTACCAAGTCCAGCCCGTCGGGTCCCGGACCACGGAGCGCCAGATCGGGATCGTTGCGAATCACTTCCGGGGCGAGTGTCGCCAGCTGATCCGCGGGGATGTAGGGAGGGTTCGAGACGACGACATCCCACGGACCCATTTCGGGGCAGGCATCGTAGAGATCCCCGCGATGAAACTCGATCCGGTCCTCCACCTGGTGGAGGTGCGCATTGGCGCGCGCCACGTCGAGCGCCTCCGGAGAGAGGTCGGTGGCGTCGATGCGTAGCGACGGTGCGCGCACGGCCAGTGCCACGGCGATGCAGCCCGACCCGGTGCCGATTTCCAGCACGCGGGGCGCGGGCCGATCCGCGACGTGCTCGAGACTGGTGTCGACCAGCAGTTCGGTTTCCGGTCGCGGAATCAGCACGCGGCGGTCCACGGCGAATTCCAAACCATGGAACCAGCGGACGCCGAGGATGTGCGCGACGGATTCGCGGGCGAGGCGCCTTGCGATCAAGGGTTCGACCATGGCCTGTTCGTCGGCGGAAATGGGCCGGGTCCGGAGCGCCGCCCGGGTCCGGTCGAGCCCGAGCGCATGGAGCACCAAAGCCCGCGCGTCGCCACGGGTTTCATCGCCGGGAATTCCCCCGAGTTCGAGTCGCCGGGCGATTTCCGCGATATCGCCGGCGAAGCGGCGCGGTGGAATCACGAACGGGATGCGGCGCGCCGGGGACGCAGCAACTCGGCGATGGCCTTGAACTGCTGGGCATCCTCGAACTGGCGGTACACGGACGCGAAGCGCACGTACGCCACCTGATCGACATCGCGGAGTCGATCCATCACCATTTCGCCAATTTCGACCGAAGGTACTTCCCGCTCGGGGCGCGAGTTGAGTTGCCGTTCGATGTCGGCCACGATTTCCTCGATCGTCTCCGGCGACACCGGTCGCTTGCGGCACGCCACTTCGACCGCGCGTTGGAGTTTCGCCCGATCGAACGGTTGATGGCCGCCGTCGCGCTTGAGCACCGTGGGGCGAAGTTCCTCGACCTCCTCGAACGTCGTGAATCGGCCGAGGCATGCGTCGCACACCCGCCGCCGCTTGATCGCCGCGCCCTCCCGAACCGGTCGCGAGTCGAGGACATGGTCGCGGTCGACGATGCCGCAGAAGGGACATTTCATGGGCGGAAAACCAAATCTGGGGTCGCAGTGGATTGTATACTCCACATATGGACATCGCCACCGCGCCCACGGCGCGTCGCGGCGCCACGGGAACCCAATCCGCGCCAAAATCGTCTTAAGGCGGAACGTTTCGAAAACCGATATCCTTACGGTGAATTGCGTCCCGACCACGGGCCGCTTCCCGCGCACCTTGTCCCTTGCGATCGGAACCGTGTTCCGCGCCCGGGACCCGAACCACGCAGGATCCATTGTCGATGACCCCTCCGCTGACCGATGTGGTCGAACTGACCCCATCCATGCGCCGCGCGTATGTCCTGTTCATGGACATCGTCGGCTTCTCGCGCCTGCCCACGGACCATCAGGTGGCCGCGCAGAAGGAGCTGGCCGCGCTGGTTCAGAACACGTCGGAGATCGCGAATCAGCGCCCCGGCACCGACGACTTGATCATGCGTCCCACCGGCGACGGCATGGCGTTGCTGTTCTTCCGCGACCTGCTCTCGCCGCTGCGGTGCGCGTTGCAGATCCATAGCCTGCTCCAGTCCGACGCCGCCCGAATCCGTGGTTTGGTGGGTGCACCGCTCAAGTTGCGCATGGGCATCCACGCGGGCGAGGTGACCATTGTCCCAGATGTCAACGGGCATACGGACGCCGCGGGGGATGGAATCATCACCGCCCAACGGGTGATGGACATGGGCGACGCCGACCACATCCTCCTCTCGAGCGAGGTGGCGAAGGTCCTGCTCAACATGGATCCATGGGCCCGCTACATCACCCATCTGGGCGAGGTGCGCGTCAAGCACGGGGTCATGGTCGATCTGTACAACCTCTACGGCCGGCTCGACGGACCGTTCTGCGGCAACCCGGGCACGCCGCGCCGCGTCGCCGAAGATGGCCGTGCCCGCAATCGCGAAGCCCGTGCGGCACGCCCCAAACTGCGCGACATCCTGCTCCCCTACCGACGGACGATCGTGACGTGGTGCGTTTTGATCGGCCTTTGGTACGGTGCGAACTACCACTACAAAGTCAACCCGGCGCCCTACAAGGCCGCCTTCGGAATCTTCAAGGCCCGGGTCATGCCCAAGGTGCCCAAGTTCGTCAAGGCCTATGTTCCGAAGGACTGGGGCGGCGACAAGGTCGCGCCGATCGTTCAAAAACCCAAGATCAAGGCGCCGCCCGTCGAAAAGGTGGTCGTTCCGTCGCTGGTGGGCAAGGAAACACACGACGCCGACGTTTTGTTGCAGGAAGCCGGTCTCGGGGTCAAAACCGTCCTCGGCGAATTGAGCAAATACCCCCAGAACACGGTCTACGACCAAAAGCCGAAGCCCGGCAAGAAGGTCCTGCGCGAATCCGTGGTCGTGGTGTATGTTTCGCGCGGCCTCAAGGGGGGCGCCGGGGCCGTGAAGGCGACCGGCGGCAACGCGCCCGATTTCGATCCCGACAAGGACACGCCCGACCTGCCCAAGGGCGAGGATCCGGGCGACGGCAACTAGGCCGCCATGGCCCGCACGTCCTCGCCCGTTCCCGCGTCCGCCGCACTACGCCGCGTCCCCTTGTTCGAACGACTCGGCGACGACGAATCCGCGTTGTTGGCGGACCGATGCCGGCGCCGGCGCTTTCGATCCGGGGAAGCCCTGTTTCGGGAAGGCGACCCCGGCTGGACCCTCCATATCCTGGTGGCCGGACACGTGAATATCGAGCGTGCCGTGGATGGGGGCGCCATCGTGCACATCGCGCGTCGCGGGCCCGGCGAGGCCATCGGTGAGATGGCGCTGCTCGACGACTTGCCGCGCAGCGCGGATGCCGTTGCCGACGGCGACTGCGAGACCCTCGCCCTCGACCGACCCGACCTGCTCGCACACCTGCGCGACCATCCCGACGCCGCGTGGGCGATCATCCGCGGTTTGTCCGCCCGACTGCGGGAAGCCACCGACCGAATCCTCGGCGATGGCACGCGGGATGTGCTGGGGCGCGTGGCGGCGGTGCTGCTCGACGAATGCCGTAATGCCCCACGCACCACCGAGGGCCACCCCTGCCTCGCCGGCCTCTCGGACAGCCGCATCGCGGTGCGCATCGGCGCTTCGCGCGAAACGGTCAATCGGCGCATGGCCGCGCTGCGCAAAGGGGGCGTCGTCCGCCGCACGGGTGCGAAGACCATCGTGCTCGATGTCGATCGCCTGCAGGACCTGCGCGACCGGCTCTAAGGTTGGCGCCGGGTACAATGGCCCGGCATGGCCCTCCTCGAAACGATTCCCGACACCTTGGCGAAGGCGGTGGAGTCGGCCACCCATCGCTCCCCCGCCGCAGGCATCGTAGCCGTGCGCGCCGACCTCGACCGAAACGGCCGTTTGGCCGAACACTGGATTTTCGCCGATACCGAGACCGTTCGGACCTGGTCCGACAACGATGGAACGCCCGGCGAAATCGCGTCCTTTTCCCTCTGCGACGCGTCGGGAGTGCGCACCGAAACCCTCGTGGGAGGCGGAGCGCTCCTGCTCGAGCGCGGTTCCGACATCCTCCAGATCGCGCGGTACACCACGCCGCTCGCCGGTCGGATGGCGGGCGTCGCGCGCCTGCTCGACGCGGTGGCCAAAGGCAAGGATCTTCCCGAGGCCGGACTCGACGACATCGAGCGCACGTGCGCCAAATGTGGTCGCGCGCTGCCCAAGGACACGGATGTCTGCCGCTATTGCTTCGACAAGCGTGCCACCCTGCTGCGGTTGCTCTCCTACGCTTCGCCGTACCGCTGGCACGCCGTCGCGCTGCTCGCGCTGATGCTGGCCGGCACCTGGGCCAGCCTGGTACCCGGAATCATCGTTCGCGACCTCACCGACAAGGTGCTGCTGCCCAAGGTCGCGCTCCCGGACGCGCAGCGCCTCGCCGACCTCGGTTGGCTGGTGGCGGGCTTCGTCGGCAGCCAGATCCTCGGCACGCTGATCGGAATCGTGCGCGGCCGACTCTCGGCGTTCCTGAGCATCAACCTCACGTTCCGCATCCGCGCCCGGCTCTACGACAAGATCCAGCAACTCGGGCTGTCCTACTACGACAAGCGGCAGACCGGAACCATCCTCACGCGCGTCACCCAGGACGTCAACGAACTGAACAATTTCCTGGTCGACGGCCTGCAGATCCTGGTGGTCAACGGCTTGATGATCGCGGTGATCCTGGCGATCCTTCTGTCCCAGAACGCGCTGCTGACGGGATTGGTGCTGGTGCCGGTCCCGTTGGTGATCCTCACGACCACGCGGGTATGGCGGTTTCTCTGGGGCCGGCTCGAGCGCCTCTGGAACCTGCGTTCGCAAATGGCGTCGGGTATCAACTCCGCGCTCAGCGGCGCGCGCGTCGTGAAGGCGTTCGCCCAGGAATCGCGGGAAATCGACCGATTCCTGGCCAGGGCGGGCAGCCTCCGCTCCGTCAACCTCGATCTCGAGAACTGGTGGGCGACGCTCTTTCCGATCCTTGGCCTGGTGATGATGTCCGGGCTTTTCGTGGTCTGGTACGTGGGCGGCCGGGACGTGATCGGGGGCCGCATGACCCTGGGCACGTTGAACCTCTTCTTCTTTTACCTCGGGCAACTCTACGGGCCGCTGCAAGGCATGACCCGCATCGCCGATTGGCTCTCGCGCGCGCTGACGTCCGCGGAACGCGTGTTCGAGGTGATGGACACGGTGCCCGACGTGGCGGACGCGCCGGATGCGACGCCGCTCCCCCGCATCCAGGGCGCGGTGACCTTCGAACGGGTCGCTTTCGGCTACGACAAAGCCCGGCGGGTGCTCGAGGAGTTCGATCTCACGGTGAAACCGGGAGAAATGATCGGCCTCGTCGGGCACTCCGGCGCGGGCAAGACCACGGTCATCAACCTCATCGCCCGGTTCTACGATCCCAACGAAGGCCGCCTGCTCATCGACGGGCACGACATGCGCTCGATCCGACTCCACGATCTGCGCAGCCAAATGGGCATCGTCCTCCAGGAGCCGTTCCTGTTTCCCGGAACCATCGCGGAAAACATCGCCTACGCCAAGCCCGATGCCCCGCGGGACGACATCCTGCGCGCGGCGAAAGCGGCCAACGCCCACGATTTCGTGATGCGGTTCGCCGACGGATACGACACGCAGGTCGGCGAACGCGGTGCCCGGCTATCCGGGGGTGAACGTCAGCGATTGTCGATCGCCCGTGCCATCCTCCACGATCCACGCATCCTGATCCTCGACGAGGCGACGGCAAGCGTCGACACCGAGACCGAAAAGCAAATCCAGGAGGCCATCCAGCGTCTGATCACGGGCCGCACGACGTTCGCGATCGCCCACCGCCTCAGCACGCTGCGCCACGCCGACCGACTGGTGGTGGTGGAGCGCGGACGGATCGCCGAGGTGGGCACCCACGATGAACTGATGCACAAGGAGAACGGCATCTTCCGCCGACTCGTGGAGATGCAGACCGAAAT
>JBJTRZ010000055.1:0-3002 GCA_046076415.1 Armatimonadota bacterium | reverse complement strand
GGTGGCCGGCGGGGCGATCGCCTTCGTCGCGACGCGTCAAAAGGCCTCCGCGCCGGAAACGGGCGAGACCATCAAGGTGACGCCGGATTCGGTGCGCGACGCCATGAAGAACAACAACGCCTTCGGGCGTTGACCATCGGCGAGCGACCCGCTCCGGAGCGATCCGGGGCGGGTCGTTTTTTGTTGGCGCCGCGAGTCGCCAATCTATCCAACGCGTCGGCCGCGACGCAGTCCAATTCGTCCATTCCTGCCTTCCACGATCCAGATTCGGCCGGTATTGTCGAGCACCGCTCTGGGATAGGTCGTTCCGATACCCCCGGAGGGACATTCAGCGGGTCCCGCGGTCGCATTACCCTTTCCGGTTACGTCGGCAAGGAAAGGTGCGTACGATTCCCATCCATCTCCACGGGCAGGCCTGCCTTGGAAGACACAAACAAGATCGTGCGCGGACCGAGTCCACATTGGATGGTTCGGGTCGAGGGATCTGCCACCGATCCGAATTGGTAAGGTGAAATTGAATCGCTTCGCGTCGCCGACCGCATGCCTGAGCCCCGCCTCCGACGGTCCACGCCCCCCGGAATACCACGCGACATGGAGTCGACCGTCATGGAATGCGATGGGAGCTCCCGAGTGAGGGCAACCGTCAAGCCTCCATCCATCGCGTGCCACGAGTTTTGGCTGTGAAAATGTCCGTCCTCGATCATGAGAAATGGCGACGAATATGTCGCGGATATTTCCCGGTTCGACGTTGCGGTACGAGATGGCGATCGTACCATCCGGCGCTATCGCGGCACCGGGGCGGCAACACGGGCAGGCTCCAGGCACCACCAAAACCGCCTCTCCCCATGAGCGTCCGTTGTCCGCGGAGAACGCCGCCATGACGTCGGGTCCCCGGGGGTCCCTACGCCTGCCATCGAGCCAAGTGGCGATCATTGTCGCATCAGGACCGTCGGCAAGCGTTGCGTATCCATTGGTGGACGGGGTCGGTTTCGGGCAAATGGGCGTTGGGGTAGCCCAGCGATCTCCCATGGCGCTCCATGAGGCAACAAGCCTTGTCCCCACACTATCTGAAAGCCGTTCCTCGAACGTTACGCAGAGGCCTTTGGTACCTAGGACGAGGTAAGGGGCTGTCTCTCCCCGTCCCGAGACGGTTGTCCCGGCCGAATTGATGCGCGCCGGTGGACCAAAAGTGTCACCTCCGTCCTGACTGGTCCATGCTACGAGATCGGCTGTCCCCCCTGCTGAACCGTGGTTCGCATCGGTTTGGTTGACCATCGATTCGCCTTCCACGACCGCCACGACGGTAAGGGCCCGCTCCGCCCTGAGCACAACGAACGGGTCGCGGGCCGCACCGGAGGTTGCAATGGGCGTGCGCCAGACGGATTCAAACCGCCACACGGTGGTGGATCGTGGCGGCATTACAAAAGATCCCAGAGTTGGTCGACATAATCGGGATGTGCGGGATCGGTGATGTTGTTTCCTTTCCACTTACCGACGGCACCCGGATAGAACGGAGGTTTCATTTTCATCGCCTTGACATGTCCATCCATCCATCCGACCACGACGAAGTCGTGGTGGCGGGGAACCGGTCGACTTTCCGTACCCGCGACATTCCCAAGTCGGCTCGGTGGCCACAAGTGCGTCGCGGAGACAGGTTGGAGTCTGTCGTTCAGTCCAGAATCCGCCATGAATACCGTCTCGGACGGTTGGGAGACCGTTGCGAGCGATATCCAGTTCGTGTTGACATTAAAGCCGTAACTTGCGCCACGTTGACGAGTTGGGTTGGACGGGCAGGACCATATGTCGAGGTTGCGAGTGTCCGCGTTGTTCCGGCCCTGCTTGATATATGGGAACAGCAACGCCTTCCGGTCTTGCGCAGCGTAATAGCCGAACAACCGGTCGTCGTAGTCCTGCGCGTACATCAAATGGCCGAAGACGATCTGGCGCACATTGGAAATACAAGTGGATTGCCGTGCCATCTCGCGTGCCTGGGCAAACACTGGAAAAAGGATCGCGGCGAGAATAGCGATGATCGCGATCACCACCAGAAGTTCTATCAAAGAGAAGCCATGACGTGGCATTGTGGTTGTACTCCGAACCGGCCCAACGGCCGGTCCCTATTCGCCCCGGATTTCGTTCCGGGCAGATTTGACGCGGATTGGGGCGACTTCGGGTCGCCCGGTGGTCGTCAATTCCGTGGCGGGGCGGTTTTGGGTTCGGGAGTACGGCCGAACGGGGTAGGGCAAGGCGGAGCCCATTCCAAATGGGCAACTGGCAGAGCGATTGCCTCGAACGATTCGCCGCCTCGAAATCGCAATGCTATCCCAAATGCCCCTTGGCGCGGATACGATATATTTGGCAAAGGGCAACCTGTGTCGAATGATGGCCCCTGCTTGGAAACGGCCCCGCAACAACATCTCGCATGATTGCAACGGGCGCACCGACAACGCGCGTGGTCGTCTAGTGAGGCTTCGACGCTGCCGGGTGCCGATGGGTATGCGGAGTTCGACGCACGCGCCACATCGGCGGACGCAAGGGCGAAATACAAGGCGACTGCGATCATCGACCTGAAAAGGAGCGCTGGGAACCAGTTCGAGAATCGACGCATCACCGTAACGGTACCCCACGCCCGAGTTTGCCAAACGCGTGCCTATTTGAAGACACGGTGGCGCAATTCGATGCCGAAACGCAGCGCCCCCTTCATAACGACGGGGTCGATGGCGAGGTTGTCGGTGGGCGCGGCGGGTGCTCCCTACACGTGTGCGTCGCTCGACGGCAAGGTAACCAGGCTGTTCCGCGTCGCGCAGGGACCCTAGATCAACCGGCATGAGTTCTGGGGCATTCCGCATCAGGACGACAACGGCAACTGGTACATCAGCAACTCCTGATGGAAAAGCAGCAAAAACTCATGGTGCTCGCCCTCGTCGGCCTGGTGGTGGCCGGCGGGGCGATCGCCTTCGTCGCGACGCGTCAAAAGGCCTCCGCGCCGGAAACGGGCGAGA
>JBJTRZ010000054.1:0-3756 GCA_046076415.1 Armatimonadota bacterium | reverse complement strand
CATTCGACCGTAGCCGCCGGGAGGTCCGCCGGCGCCCGGCCGACTTTGCATGGAGGAGCGATCCCCCGACGTTCGGTACCCTTGGCCTTGGTTTTGCGCCGCTTGTTCCTTCATACGCTCCATGTAGCGGCCCCGGTCGGTCGGTGCGATGTAGGCGCCGTCCTGGCTCTTCGCGGTACGCAATGCCATATATCCGGCGAGACCGATCAAGGCGAGCACGACCGCGATGATCGCAGGCACGGGAATGGAATTGATTTTCTCTTTCATTGGGTTTCGAGGTCCTTTCCTTCGACAATGAGGTGGGTTTTTCGTGCGGCGACGCCGCCAAACGATTGCGTGGCACCTCCCGGCCAGCGTACCGTCACGGAATCGATCGCATCGATCCGATCCAAACCGAATGTTGCCGCACGTTCGTTCTCCGAGAGGAAACCGCCCCCGCTGCGTACGATGCGGCGTTGGGAGAGCCCGCCCGCGCGGAGGGTGACGACCGCTCCGATGGCGTCCCGATTGACCTTGGATCCGCGCAGTTTGAAGCGAACCCAATTGCGCTGGCTGCCTCCATCGTTGCGTAGCAGGCGGAAGCGCCCACCGTTGTCGACAATGGCGAGATCCGGGTCGCCGTCGCCGTCGATATCGCCGGCGGCCGCGCCGCGTCCGACCAGGCGGAAATCGAGGCCGGATTCCTTGGAGGATTCGACGAAGCGGGTTCCCTTGTCGTTGCGGAACAAATGGGGCAATTGACGGAATGTGAGGTTCGATTTGTACGTGTTCACGATGTCGTCGACATGGCCGTTGGTGGCGAAAATGTCCTGCCAACCGTCGAGGTCGTAGTCGAGGAAGAAGGTGGCGAAAGTGACGGAGAGCATGCTCGGGCTGACCAGACCCCGGGTTTGGGCTTGGTTTTCGTACATGCCGGCCATCCCCGGCATGGGTTCGAAGAGCGAAAGGCCCTCCTCGGCGAAATTGCCGATCACCATGCCCCAGGATCCATCGTTGCGATAGTCGGCGACATCGATGCCCATCCCGGCCTTGGCACGGCCGTTCTCCGCGAACGCGATGCCCGCCTCGACTCCGGTTTCGCGCAGAAATTTGCCGCCTTCGTTGTGGAACAGAAAATTCGCCCATGTGTCGTTGCTGACGGCGATATCGATCCAGTCGTCGCCATCGGCGTCGTAGAGCGCGATTCCGAACGATTTTCCGACGGCGCAGTCGAAGAGTCCGTACGCCTTGCTGACATCGGCGAATCGGCCACCGCCGAGATTGCGATAGAGGGTGTTCCGCGCGCCTTCGAAGGTTCCGGGGGGGCAATATCCACGGACTCCGTTCTTTCCGCAGAACGGATCGAGTTTGGGCGACCATTTCACGTATTGGCATACGAAAAGATCGATGAGACCGTCGTTGTCTATGTCGACCCACGCGGCTCCACTGCTCCACTTGTGGGCGAGCGCGACACCGGTCGGGGGCACGCCCGCCACACCGGCCGCTTGGGTGACATCCTCGAAACGTCCGTTCCGGTTGCGCATCAGTCGGTTCGGCCCAACGGCGGTCAGGTACAGGTCCTGCCATCCGTCGTTGTCGAAGTCGCCGGCGGCGACCCCCATGGCATAGAACGAAATGTCGAGGCCGCTGGCCTTGGTGACGTCTGAGAATGCGCCATGGCCGTTGTTGGCGTACAGGCGGGGAGTCGCCCGTTTCGGCTTCGGATCATCCGGCCAGGAGCACGAGCTCAGGACCAACAAATCCTGATCGCCGTCGTTGTCGTAGTCCAGGAACGCAACCCCGGAGCCCACGGTCTCGGGCATGCGTTTGGCGCCACGCGCTCCGTTGACATGGTCGAAGACGATGCCGGCCTCCCGCGCGATATCGGTGAAGGTGACCGGGGTGTCGATGGACACTTTGGTTTCCTTCGGCAGGGGGGCTCGGCATCCGACGGCCGCTGCGGCGGCACCAAACAGCAGCGCCATCGCGCGCGGGAGGAACTTCACGGTGCCGACTCCAACGCCAAAAGCTGCTCGGTACGGCCCAAACGGGCGTAAAGCCGTTTGAGGCGGGAACGGACAGCCTTGTCGGACGGGGTGCGTGCCATGATGCGTTCGTACTCCGACGTGGCGCGGCCGAGGTCTCCTGCCTCGAGGAGTAGTTCCGCGAAGGCCTCGATGTCGGCGATCGATGCCTTGGGGCCGCGGGCCCGGGTCTGCAGGGTGTCGTGACGTTGCTCGAATTTCACGTACTTTTGGTACAGCGCGAGCATTTCGGCGTTGGAGTCCTTGTCGCCCATGCGCGCGTACACCCGGGCGAGTTCGAGGTAACCGGGTCCGTAACCGGGTTCGAGGTCGATCACGTGCTCGAGGCAGCGCGCGGCGCGCCCGAGTTCGTTCCACTGGGCGAGGCACTGACCGAATTGCAGCCAAGCCCGTTCGTCGTCCGGGGCGAGTGCCACGGCCTTCTCCGAGAGGGCAAGCGCCTTTCGCAATCGGTCGTCCCGATCGGCGCGGTCGAGGTAGAAGCCGGCGAGGGTGCGCACAAGTTCGGGATCGTCGGGAGAAGCGGCGAGCGCGGTCTCCATTTCCCGTTCCGCCTCGTCGCGTCGCCCGGTTCGCCGCAGCTGTTCCGCTATCTGGAGACGGATCGCGGCCTGTTGTTCGGGAGCGAGCTGGGCCGCCTGCCGCAGCACGTCGATGCGCTTGCGGAGCGTCTCCGGAGTTTCGGCCTGATAGTACGCGTACCCCCGCAGCAGCAGGTCGTCGACGGTTCCCTCGGTCGTGGCGGCCTCGATGGTGCGGACGAATTCCGGGAAACGTTTCAGCCCGCGCAGCGCTTCGGCTTCCGCGGTTCGTGCGCGTCGCTTGCCGGAGGCATCGGCCAGTGCGACCGCGCGACGGGCCATCGACAGCGCTTGTCGGAATTCCCCCCGCAGTCCGAGCGCCACGGCGTCCCAGTAGGCGCCGTCCGCGGTGCGACCGGCCTTTTCGCAGGCGCGCGCAGCGCGTACGGCGGCGGGATACCCTTGATCGATGGTGGCGATGCGGTCGAGCGCGTAGGCCGCCTTTTTCCAGTCTCCCCTGCGCGCGTACTCGCAGCCAATACGTTCGTAGACATCGGGGGCCGTCGGGTTGAGTCGATTGGCCTCCTGCCATGCGGCAAGCGCATCGTCGTGACGTCCGAGGCGCTGGAGGATGAGCCCGCGCAGAAACTGGGCACCGGCCGGGTCGGGGGCAGATGGAAGCATCTTTTCCACGTGGGAAAGGGCACGTTTCGCGTCGCCCGCGTCCATCGCGCATCGAGCGGCCAAGGAGAGGGCGGCGGGGTCGTTCGGTGCGGCCGCGATGAGGTTGGCGGCCATGCGGTCGGCTCCCGCGGTTTCCCCGCACGAGAGGAGCGCGAGCACAAGTCGCTGCAGTTCCTCGGGTGCGTTGTGCGAGGGATGTGCTTCGATCCAGGTTCGCAGGACCGTGACCGCCTCGCGCGGGCGGCGTGCGTCCACGTGGAAACCGGCGAGGTTCAACGTGGGCTCGAGCGCGTCGGGAGCGAGGGACCGCGCCTTTTCCAGCTCGACCCGTGCTTCGTCCTCGCGCGCAAGGTGGCTGAGCACGCGTCCAAGCGGACCGCAGGTGGCGGAATCGGGAGCGCCCAGGGCCCGGGCTGCGCGGAGCAGGCGCCTCGCCGAGAGATGGAAGCCTTCCTTCTCCTCGACGGCCGCAAGGGAAAGGTACGCGCCGATGTCCGAGGGATCCGCGGCGATCCGCTCGTTCCAAT
>JBJTRZ010000053.1:0-1425 GCA_046076415.1 Armatimonadota bacterium | reverse complement strand
GTGGGGATTTCTTTACGACGGTTCGGCGGGATTGCTCAACGCCGGGCTCGATGCGATCGGCCTGGGAGGCTGGACCCGGCCTTGGCTTGGTACCGCTTCGACCGCCTTGCCGGCGTTGCTCGCCATCGGGTTTCCGTGGGCGGGGGGGCTGTCGCTGCTCGTTTACCTCGCCGGGCTGGGGGCCATCGAACCTCAGATCCACGACGCCGCCGCGCTCGATGGCGCGGTCGGCTGGCGCCGCATGCTGCACGTCGATGTCCCGCTCGTGCGCCCCCAGATCGGGCTCCTCGCCACGCTGGCGACGATCGGCGCGCTGCAGGACTTCGGCACGATCCTCGTGTTGACGGGCGGTGGCCCCGGGCTCGCCACGCACGTGCCGGCGCTCCACATGTATTTCCAGGCGTTCCGGTTCGGCCATCTCGGGTACGCGTCGGCGATCGGATTCGTCCTGTTCGCCGCCATCCTGGCGTGCACCGCGATCGGGCGGCGCACCGGAGCACGGCAGGGAGGTGCCGCATGATCCGCCGAATCTCCGCCGGCGGCCTGGCCATGGTGGTCCTGCTCACGCTTGCGCCGTTGGTGTTCATGGTTTTCGTGTCGCTCAAAGGAAACGCCGATTTCCTCACGGATGTCTGGGGCGCCCCGTCCCCGGCGCGCTGGGACCACTATGCGCGGGCCTTCGTCGCCCTGCGCCCGTACCTCTGGAACACGTTCCTGGTCTGCGCCGTCGTCGTGCCCGGCGTGGTCTGGATGGCGTCCCTGGCCGCCTACGCGCTCACCCGTCTGCGATTCCCCGGCCGGGAACGGATCGCGGGAGCCATACTCGCGTTGTTGATGGTTCCGAGCATACTGACGTTGATCCCGACCTATGCGGTGGTGAAGTCGCTCGGCCTGGTGGACACCCGATGGGCGTTGGTGCTCCCGTACCTCGCCGGCGGGCAGGTGCTCGGCGTCGCGCTCGGACGGACGTTCTTCGCGGGCATCGACGAAGAGCTCTTCGAGGCCATGCGCCTCGACGGCGCGGACGACTTCGCGATGTACCGCCACCTGGCGTTGCCCTTGTCGCTGCCGACGTTGGCGACCATCGCGATGATGACCACGCTCGGGATCTACAACGACTACATTTGGCCGTTGGTCGCGGTGGGAGACAATGCGTTGCAGACGGTTTCGGTGGGGGTCACGCGCTTTTCCGGCGAGTTCAACACCGAGTATGGACCGACGCTCGCGGGGTACGTGGTTGCCAGCCTGCCGCTGGTGGTGCTCTTCGCGCTGGGCATGCGCGCTTTCGTGCGCGGGGTCGCGGCCGGGGCGACCAAAGGGTAGTGGGAGGCCGGCGAAGGCGCGGCCGAAGCAGGGAGGAATCGCATGGACGACGCTTTGGTTGGTTTCCCGGGAGCGTGGTCTTTCCACATCGGAAAGTCCCAC
>JBJTRZ010000052.1:0-3732 GCA_046076415.1 Armatimonadota bacterium | reverse complement strand
TCGGGATCAGTTTCCCGCCGGAAAGGGTGAACTTCGCCAGATCGAAATCGACCACCAGATCGTCGTCGCCTTCCGCGAACCGCCGCTCGGCCTCGAGGTTGTGCGTGACCACCGCGTTCCCGTTCGCATCGCGCGACACATTGGCGTGCACCTCCACCGACTGCAACGCGGTGGCGCCCTTGGGAAGCAACGAGAGGGTCGGCTTGAACGTCACCCTCGATTTGATGTAATTGCCGACCGGGATGCTGCCGGTGCCCAGGAACGAGAAGCGTGGTCCGGAGGCGTCGTGGAGCGATGCCAGGTCGAGCAGGTTGCCCGCGGGATCGTCGTAGAGCACCGCCGCATTGCCCTGGGCGTCCACCAATTCCACCTTGAGGATGGTGGCCCAGACCTGGGAGTAGTCGTCGGAGAAATCGTCGGATGCGTACGCGGCCACGCGCGCCCGCGATGTCGCACCGCCGCCCCCGCAACCCGAGACACCGATCAAGGAGAACGTGGCCAGGGCGAGCGCGCCCCACCATACCGAAGTACTCATCGTTTCCGACCTTTCCGGGAGCCCTTTTCGCCCCCCCAGCCCATGCTATCTCCGAAGAGCATCCCGTCAATACCCGCACGGGCACCCGATACCCACCATGTTCGGAGGAACTGGATTTGGGGATCAGCGCGCCCGCCCCGAAGCATCGTCAGGGGGCGCTCGTACCTTCGCGTCCGTACGCATCCTTGAGGCGCACCACGTCGTCGAGGTGCGGGGTCGACACCTCCAACACGTCGGCATCCTCGATCGCCTCGATGGTGTGCACCTCGCCGGGCAGATTGCGCCATTGGTGCCCGGGCCCGATCTCCACCACCGTCAAATGGTCGGCATCCCGCCCCTTCGTCAACCACATCCGGCCGGAGAGCAGGTAGCTCGTTTCGTCCTTGTGCTCGTGGTACTGGAGGCTCAGCTTCTGCCCTGCGTTCACGTGGATGATCTTGCCCACGTATTGGTCGGTCCATGCATACCAAATCTCGTGTCCCCACGGTTTGGAAACGGTGACGGGAAGCTGGTCGGGGGTGATGTCCATTGGGCAATTGTACCTTCCACCCGGGAAGGAGCCCGGGCCCGGCGCGTGGCAATCACTCCTGAACGCCTTGCGCAATCCGCACTTGGAGGAACGACCATGCCGATGCTGACCCCCGAAGACCACGCGCACCTCGCCGAACACGGGTACCTGCGCATTCCGGCGGTGGTTTCGCCGGAGCGGTGCCGCGCCGTGATCGACATGCTCTTCGAATTCCTGGGGTTCGATCGGGACCGGCCCGACGCGTGGTATCGCCCGCCCCTGTCCCGCGGCGGCATGATCGAGGTCTACCAGCATCAAGCGCTCTGGGACAATCGGCAGGATCCCAACGTGCACCGGGTGTTCGCCGAGCTCCAAGGCACCGAGGCGCTGCACGTGAGTTTCGACCGCGCGAATTTCAATCCGCCGGTCCGTCCCGACCATCCGGAATACGCGCACCCGGGAATGATCCACTGGGACATCGACCCGGCCACGGCGCACATCGCTCCGTTCCGGCTGCAAGGCGTGCTGTATCTCGACGACACCCCGGCGGAGCGCGGCGGGTTCGTGTGCGCACCGGGCCACCACGCGGTGATTCGAAAGTGGGCGGCCACCGGGGAACGTGTGCCGGGCGCGCCGAACCCCGGGGGGCGCACGCCGGCCGACCCGTCGGAGGTCGAGATCGTTCCCATCGTGGGCGGAACCGGCGATCTGGTCGTCTGGGACACGCGGTTGCTGCACGGCAATGGACGCAATGTTTCGGATCGTCCGCGGCTGGCCCAGTACATCACCATGTGGCCGGCCTCGACCGACCCGGCGGTGGTCGCGGAGCGGGTCCGTTGCTGGAAGGAGCGCACGCCTCCGGACGCCGATTGGGCCCTCGGCGACCCCCGCCACTGGGAGGAGCGGCACGGGACCACGGCGGAGCTCACGCCGCTTGGGCGACGATTGCTCGGCGCGGATCCCTGGCCCGCCGGCTGACCTCCGCGCCGCTCGTCCTCGCTTCCGAAACGGTTGTGCCGTTCGGGGGATTTCCTTGCGTCGCGCCGGCGATAGCACGGAATCGTGCGTTGGGCACGACCCGACGGAGGAGGACACCATGATCCACGAAACGACCGGCGACATCCTGATGACCCGTGCGAAAGCCATCGCGCACGGCGTGGCGCCCGACGACCATTTCAACCAAGGCCTCGCCCTCGCGCTGCGCGAGCGATGGCCAGCCATGGCCCGCGACTTCCGGCATTACTGCTTCACGTCCCACCCCCAACCCGGCGGCGTTTGGATGTGGGGCGGCCCCGTCGGCCTGCGCATCGTCAATCTGATGACCCAATCCGCGCCCGACCACCATCGCGGCCACCCCGGACCCGCCTCGCTGGAGAATGTCAACCATGCGCTGCGCGCGCTGCGCGATCTGATCGTGGCGGAAGGCCTGCCCAGCGTCGCGTTGCCGCGGCTCGCCACCGGCGTGGGCGGGCTTGAGTGGGACGACGTGCTTCCCCGGATCCACCGCTATCTCGGCGAGCTCGACATTCCGGTCTATGTCTACTCCAAGTACGTTCCCGGCGAGATTGGACTGGAATCGGAACTCGATCGCAAGGCGGCGGCGGTGGCCTGACGTTTGGTTGCGGGGGCATCCGCCCCGGCGTATACTCGCGGCGTTGGCCGAAGTGGTGGAACGGTAGACACGCGCGCCTCAAAAGCGTGTGGGGAGACCCATGCGGGTTCGAATCCCGCCTTCGGCATCGCCAACGACCCATGCGACGCGGCAGCCTTCCTCCAGCCATCCCGATCTTCCTCGCGGTAGCGGGGATGTTGCTCGCGTTCGCGGTCGTGCAGAACCGCTCGGGAGGTCCCGACGACGGATCGGCGAAACCGGCTCCGCCGCTGGTGGCCAAGACCCTCGACGGCAAACCGTTCGATCTCGCCGAACGCAAGGGCAAGCTCACGCTCGTGAACTTCTGGGCCACGTGGTGCGGCCCGTGCCGTCGCGAATTCCCCGAGTTGATCGAGCTGCAGAAAAAGTACGCCGATCGCGGTTTCACCGTCGTGGGCGTGGCGCAGGAAGCCCCCGATGCGGAACCCGCGGTGCGCGACATGGCGAAGGACGCCGGGCTCAATTACCCGGTTGTCATGATCACCCAGCCCATGGTTTCCGATTGGGCCGAAGTGACCGGCCTGCCCACCAGCTACCTCATCGACGGAAACGGGCGGATCGTCTTCAAATTCGAGGGCGTCGATCCGTCGGACCCGCCCGCCGTGAAGTTCGGTCGCGAGATCGACGCGCGCCTCTGACGCCCCCGTGCGCGTTCGCAAGGCCGTGATCACCGCCGTGGGCCGCGGCACTCGGATGTTTCCCGCGACCCGGACCATCCAAAAGGAAATGCTCCCGTTGGTGGACCGCGACGGCATCGCGCGCCCCACCGTTCAGATCATCGCCCAGTCGTGCGTCGACGCCGGAATCGAGGAGATTCTGATCGTGGTCGAAAAGGGCGGTGGGGGCGGTTTCCGGTCCCACTTCCGGCCGCTGGACCCCGATGAAGCGCGGTCGTTCTCCGGCAAGGAATGGGCGTTCGCCGAGGCCGACCGCATCGAGGCGCTCGCCCGGCGCATCTCGTACGTGGAGCAGCCGTCGCCGGAAGGGTTCGGGCATGCCGTGCTGCAGGCCGAACCGTTCGCGGCGGGCGAGCAGGTC
>JBJTRZ010000051.1:0-8322 GCA_046076415.1 Armatimonadota bacterium | reverse complement strand
TGATCGACCCGACCGCGGTCGTCGGTCCGGATGTACGCATCGGAGCCTACGCCATAGTGGGACCCGGATGCGTGGTCGGGGCGCGGACCGTGCTCGGACCCCATGTCGTGCTCGAGCGGCTCGTCACCCTCGGCGAGGATTGCGAGGTCCGTCCGGGTGCGGTGCTCGGCGGTCCTCCCCAGGACCACAAGTTCAAGGGCGAGGAAACCCGGGTGTTGATCGGCGATCGGACGCATATCCGGGAGATGGTCACCATCCATCGGTCCACGGGCGAGGGAGAGGACACGACGGTCGGCGACGATTGCCTGGTGATGGCCTATGTGCACATCGGACACAACTGTCGCGTCGGATCGCACGTGATGCTTTCCTCCTATGCGGGGCTCGCGGGCCATATCGCCGTCGAGGACAATGTCGTGGTTGGAGGAATGGTGGGCTTGCACCAATTCGTCCGGATCGGCAAGCTCGCCATGGTCGGGGGGTACTCGAAAGTGGTTCAGGACGTCCCGCCGTTCATGCTCGCCGACGGGCGGCCGGCCGACATCCTCGAACTCAATGTCCGCGGCTTGCGCCGTGCGGGTTTGACTCCCGCGGTGCGCGCCGGGCTGCGGCAAGCGTACAAATTCCTCTATCGATCGAATATGAATACGTCGCAGGCCCTTGGAGCCATTGCCGAGGAAGTGGAAGCGAGTCCCGAACTCGACTATCTGGTGGAGTTCGTCCGGAAGATGAACAGTGGAACGGCGGGCCGGCAGGACGACCGTCCGCGGCGCTGATTCGATGGAGGTTGCGATCTCGACGGGCGAGGCATCGGGAGACCGGGCCGGTGGCCAGCTCGCCCGCGAGATCCTCGCCTTGCGCCCCGGGACCCGCATCTGGGGAGTCGGCGGATCCGGTTTGCGCGCCGCCGGCGTCGAGGTGTTCGCCGAGTCGACACGCTTCGCCGCCATCGGTGTGAGCGCCGCTTTGCCGATGTTGCCGCGCATGCTCGCGGAACGTCGTCGCGTGTTCGCGGAGGTCTTGCGCCGGCGTCCCGATGTTTTGGTGGCGATCGACGCGGGAGCATTCCATCTGGGATTTGGTCCATGGGAAGGACTGTGTCCCTTCGTTCGCCGGCGCTTGCCCTCCACGCGGATCCTTTATTACTATCCCCCGGGATCCTGGAGGCGGACGCTGCGGTCGACCACGCTGGGGAGCGCGGCGGACTGCGTTGCGACTCCGTTCCCCTGGAGTGAAACGGAGCTTCGCCGGCTCGGAGTCGACGCGCGGTTCGTGGGGCACCCGTTGCTCGATCTGGTACACCCGTCGGCCGCCCCGCACGAAATCGCGTCGCGGTACGGAGTGGACCTCGATCATCCCGTGATCGGCCTCTTTCCGGGAAGTCGGGCGCAGGAGATTCGGACGTTGTTGCCGGTCCTCTTCGATGCCGCTGCGCGCATTCATCGCCGGGTACCCGGTGTTCAATTCCTCCTCGGTCTCGCGCCGACCGTGTCGCGCGCGACCGTGCTCGAGGAACGGGAGCGGGCGCGTTGGCGATGGCGTCGCGAGCGCGAACGGTCCGCGGGAGCGACTGCGGCTCGGCGCGGCCCCGACGCGCGCGCCGTGCCGGTGCCGGTGGCCGGGCCGCCCGATGCAACCACGCGACGTCAGAAGGCGTGGATCGAACGGGCCGGCGGGGCTCCCGGCGATGGGGACTTTCCGCTGGCGATCGTGGAGGGGGCCACCTACGACGTGATGTCGGTTTCGGACATTCTGCTCTGCACGTCCGGTACGGCGACGCTCGAAGCGGCGATTCTGGCAAAGCCCATGGTCATCGTCTACAAACTGGGCCGCGGGCACGAGATCGAGTATCGCTTGATCCGCAAACGTTTGCCCGCGCATGTCGGCATGCCGAATTTGTTGGCGGATCGGCGGATCTGTCCGGAACTGCTGCAGGACGATGCCAACCCGGATTCGATCGCTTCGGAGGCGATCGCG
This sequence comes from Armatimonadota bacterium, assembly GCA_046076415.1. Lineage (GTDB taxonomy): Bacteria > Armatimonadota > Armatimonadia > Armatimonadales > Armatimonadaceae > CAIRTT01. Next base: position 6,348 of record JBJTRZ010000051.1, on the reverse strand, counting down.
TTGTTGCTGGAGCCGGAGCGGTTGATTCGGATGCGGGAGGATTTGCGGAACGCGGTGGCGTGTCTGGGCGAACCCGGGGGGGCGGCGCGGACCGCGCGCATCGCCATCGAATTGGTGGAAGGAGCGACTCCCCGTGCGGAAGCTTAGGATTGGAATATCCCCGTGTCCCAACGACGTATGGGTGTTCGGGGGATTGTTATCCGGCGCGGTCGCACCGGGGGCGGATGCGGTGTTCGAGGACGTGCAGACGCTCAACGAACGGGCGGGCGGGGCGAATGATCTCGATCTCGTCAAGATCAGTTACGCCGCGTGGCCGGATTGGCGCGAAAGCCATGTGTTGTTGCGGTGCGGGGGAGCGCTCGGCCGCGGATGCGGTCCGTTGCTGTTGCGCAATGGAGCGGGCGACTATGATGGGGCGGCGCCGGTGTGGATCCCCGGGGAGCGAACGACCGCCGCGTTCCTGCTCCGGCATTGGCTCGGCGGATCGCCGGTCGACCCCCGCCCCGCGCCCTTCGACCGTTTGTACCGGCATTTGGTGGAGACTCCCGGAGCCCAGGGCGTCGTTATCCATGAAAAGCGCTTCACGTACGCGCGCGATGGATTGACGTTGGTGGCGGATTTGGGGGAGGTGTGGGAACGGAGCACGGGGTGTCCGATACCGCTCGGCGCGATCGTCGCGCCGCAAGGGTCCGATGTCGAGGCCATGGAGTCCATCGTGCGTGCCAGCCTCGAATGGTCGGAGTCGAATCCGGAAGCCGCGCTCGATGCGTGTCGCCGTCTCGCGGACGAGATGGACGACGATGTGATGCGGGCCCATATCGGTCTGTATGTCAACGAGTGGACCCGGGATCTCGGCGAGGACGGCGGGCGTGCCGTGGAAACCTTCCTCGCGCGCCTCGAAGCCTGATCAGGCAAACAGTCATTTGACAAACAAAAGGCAAACGGATAGCATGACGCCATAATGTTTGCCTCCTGTTTGCCATTCCCTTTCCGGTTCGGCGTTCGGGAGCAGAGTGTGCATACAGGAGCAACCACCATGACCACATTCACCCACCGCAGCCGACATATTCGCTACGTTCCCGTCGATCGCGAGCACGCCGAAGCCCTCGAGGCTTGGCGCCGTCGTCGGGCAGCTCGCGAGCGGGCCCGCCGCGAGGCGGCGATTCGTCGATTTTGGTTGGCGTTCGCGGTGATCGCGGGCATGTTGCTCGGGGCTACGATCGCGCGGGCCAATGGTCCGCGACGAACCGTCGTGGTGGTGCCGGCTTGGAGCACCGACAGTGTTCGTCCCGGGGATACGGCGCGTTCCTTGGCGGACCGCAATTTCGATCCGAAGGTTCCTATGGCGGAGCGGTTGCGCCGTCTCGAGGAACTCAACGGCGGGGATGTATCGTTTCTGGTCCCGGGACAATTGGTGCGCGTTCCGCGTCGCGCCGGGTCAGTTTCCGTTCCAAATCGGTAATTCGAGGGCGCGGAGGCACGCGGCGGAATGGCCTTCGCCCACCGTGGTGGGTTGCGGGTCGGTGTGCGCGCAGGCATCCACCGCGTACGCGCACCGCGATCGGAACCGACAACCGGAGGGGATGTCGAGCGGGCTGGGCGGATCGCCTTCGAGGGGCGGGGGAGGCGTGCGGTGCCGCGGGTCGGGCACGGGGGCACTGGCGAAAAGCGACCGAGTGTACGGGTGGGCTGGGTTGTGGTAAAGCGCGTCCGTGGGGCCCGACTCCACGATGCGCCCGAGATACATCACGACAACCCGTCGGGCCACGTGGCGGATCAGCGACAGATCGTGTCCAATGAACAGGTAGGCGATGCCCTTGCGGGTTTGGAGATCGGCCAAAAGGTTGACGATCTGCGCCCGCACGGAGATGTCCAGCGCGGAAACCGGTTCGTCCAGCACAATCAACTCGGGGTCGAGGGCGAGTGCCCGTGCGATACCGATGCGTTGCCGCTGCCCCCCGGAGAATTCGTGCGGATAGCGTCCGGCAGCATCGGCGGGGAGCCCGGTCGCCTCGAGCAATTCGACCACGCGATCGCGCCGCGACTTGACGTCGGGGCACAAGCCATGTATTTCCAGCGGCTCCGCCACGATCGATCCGACCGTCAACCGTGGGGAGAGCGAGGCGTGGGGATCCTGGAAGACCATTTGCACGCGCCGGCGAAACGCCTTGCGTTCGGCCGCCGAACCCGACCCCGCGTCCACGCCATCCACGCGCACGGTTCCGGAAGTGCGCGGCACCAAACCGACAATGGCGCGACCGGTGGTCGACTTGCCGCAACCCGATTCGCCGACGATCCCCAAAGTTTCGCCGCGGTCGCAATGGAACGACACGCCGTCCACCGCGCGCAGGGTCCGACCACCCACCGCGAAGTGCACGTGCAGATCGTCGACCTTCAGCATCGGGTTCCCTCCATCGGCAGGTGGCAACGTACCGAACGTTCGGCATCGAATCGATGCACCGGAACCGGCGTGGCGCAAAGGCCCTCGACCGCATCGCCGCACCGTGCGCGAAACGGGCATCCGGGATCGGCGCCGGGCACCGCCGGTGGCTGCCCCGGAATATAGGCCAAAGGCTCGCCGACGCGCACCGATTCCGGAAGACTGCGCAACAGGCCGCGCGTGTACGGGTGGGCCGGTGTCGCGAACAGATCGGCGGTGGAGGCCACTTCCATAACGCGGCCCGAATACATCACGGCGACGCGGTCGCAGGTCTGCGCCACCACGCCCAGATCGTGGGTGATGAACAGTACGGCGAGTCCGGATTCGCGGCGCAGGTCCGAAAGGAGCGCGAGGATTTGCGCCTGCACCGTCACATCGAGCGCCGTGGTCGGTTCGTCCGCGAGCAGGACTTTCGGCCCGCCGGCAAGCGCAAGCGCGATCATCGCCCGCTGGCGCATCCCGCCGGAAAGTTCGTGGGGGTATTGGTCCACGCGCCGTTCCGGATCGGGTATGCGCACCTTGCGCAACGCATCCACGACCGCCGCACGCGCTGCGGACCCTGCCAGACCCCGGTGGAGCCGCACGGACTCCTCGATTTGCCGTCCCACGGTCAGAACCGGGTTCAGGCTGGTCATCGGGTCCTGGAAGATCATCGCGATCTCACCTCCGCGCACGGCGCGCAGCGCCGCGTCGGACAAAGTCGACAGATCCTTGCCCTCGAAACGGATCGTTCCGGCCGACCGGCGTATCGGCGGCGGCAAGAGGCGCAGCGCGGCGAGCGCCGTCAGTGTTTTCCCCGAACCGGATTCCCCGACAACGCCGAGCATTTCCCCCGCATGCAGGTCCAAATCGATTCCGTCGACCAAGACCCGATCGCCTCCACGACGTGGGAGGGTTAGGGAAAGTCCTTCGAAACGTAGGATCGGGGCGCTCATGCGGGATTGGAGCGGTGGGCCGCGGGGGTGATCCTCGGGAAGCTCGAGGGCGCCATCAGTCGAACAGGCTCGACACGGACGAATCGGTCCAGATACGTTGGATCGCTTCCGCGAACAGGCCGGCTGCGGAAAGGACGGTTATCTTGGGGATGCGCTTCGCGTCGGGCAAGGGAATCGTGTCGGTGACCACGACCTCCTTGATCTCCGGGCGCGAGAGCCGCTCCACCGCCTTGCCGGCGAATACGGCGTGCGTGCAGGCGATCGTGATTTCGGGGCGGGCTCCGTGCGCGAGCAGGGTATCGACGATCTCGTTGATCGATCCCCCGGTCGAGATGATGTCATCGTAGACGATGCAGGTTTTGCCCCGAACGTCGCCGGCGAGGCCCGAGATTTCGCTGACTCCGTGCGCGGGATGGAACTTGTATCCCACCGCGAGCGGAGCGCGCAGTCGGCTCGCGATCTTGCGGATCGTCTTGACGCGCCCCTCGTCGGGCGACACCAGGCAAATGTCGTCGAGATTTCGCGCCGCGAGATAGTCGGAGAGGATGGGAATGGCGGTGAGATGGTCCACGGGCCCATCGAAGAACCCTTGGATCGCATCCGCGTGCAAATCCATCGCGACCACGTGGTCGATTCCCGCGGTGCGCAACAGATCGGCGATGAGCTTCGCGGTGATCGGCTCGCGCGGGCGATCCTTCTTTTCCTGACGGGCATAGCCGTAGTAGGGCAGCACCGCGGTGATCCGCCGAGCGGAGGCCCGCTTGAGCGCGTCGATGAGGATCAACAGCTCGAGCAGATTGGCGTCGATGGGGGCGCAGGTGGGCTGGATCAGGAACGCATCGGCCCCGCGGACCGATTCCTCGAACTTGACGTAGATCTCGCTGTCGGGGAACCGAGTGATCTTCAGGCCGCCGAGCGGTATGCCGAGATGGCTGGCGATCGCCGTCGACAGTTCGGGATGCGCGGTCCCGGAGAAGATCGCCATGGGAGGGCGGGAGGACATGGGCCCATTCTACATCCTCGCGCCGGCGACGCCCCGGCTTCCCGGACGGTCGGAGCGATCCCACCTTGCCGATTCACTCCAGATCGAGCACGACTTTTCCGCAGGCCCCCGATCGCATCAGTTCGAAACCGGCCGCGAACTCTGTGAAGGGCAATCGGTGGGTGCGGATGGGAGCGATATCGAGCCGGCCGGAGGATAGGAGATTCTGCATGGTGATCCATGTGTCGTAAAGGCGACGCCCGACCACCCCGTGGACCTCCAGTCCCTTGAAAATGATGTCCGCCGCGATGTCGAGCTCGACGGGGCGCGATGGAATGCCCATCAGGCTCACGCGTCCGCCGGGGCGGGCGATACGCATGGCCTGCACCACGGCGGGGACCGCACCGCTCATCTCGAGCACGACGTCGACTCCCTCCCCCTTGGTCGACTCGGCCACGGCCTGTACGACATCGGTTTGCGCGACATTCCAGACCACATCCGCGCCGACCGTCCGGGCAAGTTCGAGCCGGTAGGGGGAAGTGTCGGTGGCGTGGATACGACCGGCACCCAGCGCCCGGCACACGGCCACCGCGAAGAGGCCGATGGGGCCGCACCCCAGCACGGCCACCGAGCGTCCGGCGATCTCTCCCACCTGCACCGCATGGACCGCATTGCCGAGCGGGTCCTGCAGGCAGGCGATGGCCGCGGGAACGGAGGGATCGTTGCGAAGCACGCTGGCTTCGGGCACCGCGAAGTGCCGCGCGAAGCAACCATCGGTGTCGACCCCGAAAATTCGGGTTTCCCGGCAAACATGTCCTTGGCCTGTGCGGCACTGGTGGCAATGGCCGCAGACGGCGTGGGATTCGCCGGAGACGGTGTCGCCGACCTGCAGGCCGCGCACATCCGGACCCACTTCGACGACTTCGCCCGCCCATTCGTGCCCCATGACGACCGGCGGCCGGACGCGACCCGCCGACCATGCGTCCCAGTTGTAGACGTGCAGGTCGGTGCCGCACAGCGAAACCGCGTCCACCCGCACCACCACTCCGTCGCGCGGAGGCCGGGGATCGGGAACATCGAGCAGCCGGGCACCTGCGGCCGGCTCCGCCTTGACGATGGCTTTCACGAGGCGCATTGTACCTTTTCGGAACGAGCCTCCCGGCGGGCGCCACCTGCCCGCGCATCGTCGCGATAGCCGATTCGACGATGGAGGCGGTATGCTGGCGATGGAATCATCCCGGAGAGGCTCGGGCAGCCGCACGTCGGTCCGGCCACCGGGGGGCCAACCCAAGAAGGTGTCAATCATCATGTCCAAGGCGAAACTCGAATACATCTGGCTCGACGGCTACCATCCGATGCAGAGCCTGCGCAGCAAGACGAAGATCGAAAACAACTTCTCCGGCAAACTCGAGGACTGCGAAATGTGGTCGTTCGATGGCTCGTCGACGGAGCAGGCGCCGGGCGGATCCTCCGACTGCCAGCTCAAGCCGGTCTTCATCTGTCCCGACCCCGAACGTTCGAAGATGGGTACTCCCGCCTATCTGGTGATGTGCGAGGTGCTCGACGCCTACGGCATGCCCCATCGGACCAACGGTCGCGCGACCATCGACGACGACGACAACGATTTCTGGTTCGGTTTCGAACAGGAGTACTTCCTGTATTCCGGAGCCACCAACAAGCCCCTCGGTTTCCCCGAGCGTGGATATCCCGCCCCGCAAGGCCCCTACTACTGCTCGGTGGGCGCCCGCAACGCGTTCGGCCGCGCGATCGTGGAGGAGCACCTCGAACAGTGCCTCCAGGCAGGTCTCAATGTCGAGGGCATCAACGCCGAAGTGGCGACCGGCCAGTGGGAATTTCAAATCTTCTCCAAAGGCGCCAAGGAGGCGGGAGACCAGATTTGGATCGCGCGCTACCTGCTCGAGCGTGTCGGCGAGAAGCACGATGTCTGGGTGAACTGGCACTGCAAGCCCCTTGGCGACACCGACTGGAAC
>JBJTRZ010000050.1:0-1532 GCA_046076415.1 Armatimonadota bacterium | reverse complement strand
GTCGTGCGCCGATCGGAACCCGACGGCACGCCCTACGAGGAGACGTTCTCGGTACCCTACCGCCCTCGCATGAACGTCATCTCCGTATTGATGGAGATACGGGCGAACCCGACCACGGTGGATGGCAAGCGCGTGGCTCCGGTCGCGTGGGAGCAGTCCTGCCTCGAGGAAGTGTGTGGTTCGTGCACGGTGCGCGTGAACGGCCGGGTCCGTCAGGCGTGCTCGGCCTTGATCGACCGGGTGTGCACCGGGGGGGGCAGCGCCTTGCGACTGCATTTGGCGCCCATGAGCAAATTCCCGGTGGTGCGCGACCTGGTGGTGGATCGATCCCGGATGTTCGAGAATCTGAAGAAGATTCAGGCGTGGATTCCGATCGACGGCACCTACGATCTCGGCCCCGGACCGCGCATGTCCCAGCGCGAACAGGAGCTCGCCTACGACTTCGCCCGCTGCATGTCTTGTGGAAGTTGCCTCGAGGCATGCCCGCAGGTGTCGGAGAAAAACAACTTCATCGGCCCGGCGGCCATTGGTCAGGTGCGGCTTTTCAACAGCCATCCGACCGGCAACCTCAATCGGGACGAACGCCTCGAGGCGGTTTCCGGGGATGACGGCATCGCGAGTTGCGGCAACGCGCAAAACTGTGTTCAGGTGTGCCCCAAGGAAATCCCGCTGACCCGTGCCATCGCGGAGATCAACCGGGACACCACCGTGTACCGAATCCGCAAGTGGCTCGGCCGCTGATTTCCCCGATTGTGAAACGGCCTTCGTCCTGCGGGACGGAGGCCGTTGTTTTTTCCGGATGTTCAAAGGATCGGAAGCGGAACAAACGAAAAGGGGGTACAAGTTCGGTAAGCGCCCTCGCGCGAGGAACGTCAAGGAAGATGACCCAAATGCATCCCATCCGTTGGTCCACAGCGGCCCTGCCCGTGGTCGCCGCGGTGATCGCCGGCCTGTCGAGCGCCCGCGCCCAAACCTCCGGAAAACCCGTTGTCAAAGTCTCCCCGGAGGTCGCCGCGCAGTTCGAGACCACGATCCGGCCGGTGTTCGCCGAAGCGTGCTACGGATGCCACGGCAAAGAGGAACAATCCGCGGGATTGCGGCTCGACCGGCCGATTTCGGCGGAGATGGCGCGCACCGTCGTGGCGCGCGTGCGGGGCGAAGGCGGCAAGACCCGCATGCCACCGGGACAGGCGCCGCTCGCGGATGCGAAGATCAAGGCGCTCGACGCTTGGGCGGCTGCGGGAGCCCCGTGGCCGGACGGCTCCGGCCCGGCCCATGGTGGCCTGTGGTCCCTCCGCCCGATCGCCGATTCCAAACCGCCTCGCCCGAAGTCCCCCATTCTCGCCAAATGGGTTCGAACTCCGGTGGACGGATTCGTGGCGGCCGGCCTCGAGAAGGCCGGACTTTCGCCGGCGCCGACCGCGGACCGTCGCACGTTGATCCGTCGGTTGAGTTTCGATCTCACCGGGCTACCGCCGACCCCGGTGGAGGTGGACCAATTCCTTTCCGACAAGCGGCCCGACGCCTACGAA
>JBJTRZ010000049.1:0-2266 GCA_046076415.1 Armatimonadota bacterium | reverse complement strand
CAAGATCGTGGTGCGCACCACCGCCGGCGAGATCCTGGTGGCCACGGACACCAGCTGGGAATCCTCCGCGAATTCCAACGGACCGTGGGCGAACGTGGCGGTGCTTGGCGAGTACGGGATGCAACCTTGGGGGACCGGTACCGCTGCCGGAGCCGCCACGATGTCTCCCGTGGCGCACTTCCGCAAGGATTTCACGGTCTCGAAGCCGGTCCGCCGCGGCGTGCTCTACGCCACCGCCCTCGGACTCTACGATTTCCGCATCAATGGAAGGCCGGTTGCCGACGATGCGCTCGCGCCTGGTTGGAGCGAGTACAAGAAGCGGGTTCACTATCACGCCTACGATGTGACGCGGATGGTCAAGCCGGGAGCGAATGCGATCGGGTCGTTGCTTGGCGATGGATGGTATTCGGGCTATCTCGCGTTCACGGGGCGGCGCAACTACTACGGTTCGGCGCCCAAACTGCGGGCCATGCTCGTGCTCGAGCACACCGACGGTTCGAAATCGGTCGTCGGCACCGACGGCTCGTGGAAGACCGGGGAAGGGGCGATCCGGTCGGCGGACCTGCTCATGGGAACCGCGGTCGACTACCGGAAGGAAGCGTCGGGCTGGGATGCACCGGGCTTCGACGATGCGTCTTGGCGACCGGCACCGATCGCCAAGGTAGAGGGCATCGCGATCGAGCCGCACCCCGGATCGGCGGTGCGACCGCAGGAGGTGCTGAAGGCGCGGCGTCGCCTGAACCCCAAGCCCGGTGTCTGGGTCTACGACTTTGGCCAAAATCTCACCGGCATCGCCCGCGTCGCCGTTCGCGGCAAGGCGGGAGACACCGTGCAGCTCCGCCACGCGGAGTTCCTCGACAAGGATGGGGGCATCTATGTCGCCAACCTGCGTGCCGCGAAGGCGACCGATTCCTTCGTGCTCGCGGGCGCCGGCACGACCCGCTGCGAACCCAAGTTCACGTTCCATGGATTCCAATATGTGGAAGTGACCGGAGTGGACGTTCCTCCCGCCCTGGGCGATGTCGAGGCGGTGGTGCTGCACTCCGACCTCGCCCGAACGGGCTCGTTCACCTCCGACAATCCGCTGCTCGATCGACTTGCGATCAACACGGATTGGGGACAGCGCGGCAATTACCTCGATGTGCCGACCGACTGCCCGCAGCGTGACGAACGCGCCGGGTGGACCGGCGATGCGCAGGTTTTCACCAAAGCCGCGGCGTTCAATCGCGACATCGGCGCCTTCTACACCAAATGGCTCGTTGATCTGATCGAGGATGGTCAGCGCGCCGACGGCGCCCTCCCCGACGTGGCTCCCTATATTTCGGTGGTGGGGCATGGCAACGCCGCTTGGGAGGACGCGGGGGTGATCTGCGTCTATCGCATGTACGAGATGTACAACGATACGGCCGCGATCCAGCGCCACTGGCCCGCGTTGACGCGGTTCATGGACCATCTGATGGCCGTGTCGCCCGGAGGCATTCGCCAGGTCGGCGCGTACGGCGACTGGTTGCGCCTCGATGGTCCGCAGCACGGCGGTGTTCTCGGTACCGCCTACCACGTGTTCGATTGTCGACTCATGGCCGAAATGGCACGTGCGATCGGCCGTCCCGATGAAGCGTCGAAGTATTCCCAGCGGGCCGCCGAGATCAAGGCCGCTTTCATCAAGGCGTTCGTGACTCCCGACGGACGTGTCGAGGAGAACGGGCAGACCGGACAAACCTATCTCGCGCTCGCCCTCGGCTGGGATCTGCTCCCGAACGATTTGCGGCCGGCGGCGACCAACCATCTGATCCGGCTGATCCGGCTGCGCGGCGAGCATCTCGCCACCGGATTCATCGGGACCCCGGTGCTGCTGCCCGCGCTGCGCGCCGCCGGTAAGGCCGATTTGGCCGACCGACTCCTGCTTTCCGAAACGTTCCCGTCCTGGCTGTACCAAGTCAAGATCGGGGCCACCACGATGTGGGAGCGCTGGGACGGTTGGACTCCGGAAAAGGGCTTCCAAGATGCCGGGATGAACTCGTTCAACCACTACTGGCTGGGGTGCGTCACCGAGTATCTGCAGACCGCCGTGGGCGGAATCGACACCGACGGGCCCGGTTTCAAACGCATTCGGCTGCGTCCCGAAGTGGAGAGCGGACTGGGAAAGGCGCGGGCGGAACACAATTCGATCCGGGGACGGATTGTCTCGTCGTGGACCCGCTCCGCCGACGGAGAGGTGGGTTGGGGGGTGGGGATCCCAGAGAACAACACAACACCCGCGGAGATT
>JBJTRZ010000048.1:0-3061 GCA_046076415.1 Armatimonadota bacterium | reverse complement strand
GGCGACTCCCGGCCGGTGCTCGATGACGTCCAAGCGGCGCGCGAGGCGGCGGAACGCGAGGTCGCGGTGGACCTCGGCGACAACGGCTTCGACGAGGGTTTCACGTGGAAGACCATCATCGGCTCGATCTTCGTCGGGCTGATCATGGCGCCGGGCGCGATCTACCTTGGCCTCGTCGCCGGACAGGGTCTGGGATCGGCGGCCCAATGGGTGACCATCGTGCTTTTCGCCGAGATCGCCCGTCGATCGTTCCTTCCCCTGCGACGGCAGGAAATCTTCCTGCTGTACTACGTGGCGGGGGGCCTGGCATCCGTCGCGCTGGGAGATCGGGGAATCTCGGGAGGGCCGTTCGGTTTCCTGATCTGGAACCAATATTTCATTCAAAGTCCTCCGGCCGCTCCGATCGCACGGGAGATTCCCCCCTTCGCGACACCGCAACCGGGATCGCCCGCGCTCAACGATCGAACGTTCCTCCATCCGGACTGGGGACTTCCCATCCTGGTTTTGGTGGCGACGCAAATCCTCGAGCGCGTTTCCTGGCTGCCGGCCGGCTACCTGTTGTTTCGCGCGACGTCCGACGTCGAACGATTGCCGTTTCCCCTCGCGCCGGTCGCGGCATCGGGCGCCACCGCGCTTGCGGAAGCCTCCTCGAAGGAGGAGTCGTGGCGCTGGCGCATCTTCTCCACCGGCACGACCATCGGCCTCGTCTTCGGGGCGCTCTACACCGCCATCCCGGTGCTCACCGGCGTGGCGTTCGGCAAGGCCGTCACCCTTTTCCCGATTCCGTTCCTCGACTTGATGTCGTCGACGGAAACGATCCTGCCGGCGGCACCGGTGGGCATATCCGCCAACCTGGGTTTGGTGCTCACCGGATTCGTATTGCCGTTCCCGATCGTGGCGGGCAGTTTCATCAGTTCCGTGGTCTGCCAAATCGGACTCAATCCCATCTTCCACCGATTGGGTTGGTTGTCGCAGTGGCATCCCGGCACCGAATCGATCCAAACGAAGATTGTCAACAACTTCGATCTGTGGCTCTCGCTGGGCATTGGAATCCAGCTTGCGATCGCGCTGATCGGTATCTGGATCGTGATCAAGGGGTCGATCGACACGGCCCGCGGCGTGGGGAGCGCGAATCGGGGCGCTTGGCGCGATTTGCCGCGCGGGCGCGGCGACACGCGGATGTGGACCGTCTGGGCGTTCTGGATCTGGCTCGGCGCCACCGTCGCCTACATCGCCTTGACCAAATGGCTCCTCCCGGCGTTCCCGCTCTGGCTCCTCGTGGGCTACGGTCTGGTATGGACTCCGTTGAACTCGTTCATCGCGGCGCGCATGTACGGGCTCACAAGCCAAGGCGTTTCCTTCCCCTTCCTCAAGGAAATGACCATCCTGCAGGCCGGCTACAACAAGATCGACGTTTGGTTCGCGCCGATGCCGCTCCATGACTATGGCCATTTTGCGCAGCTCTTCCGCGAGGTGGAGTTGACCAAGACCCGATTCACTTCCGTGATCAAGGCCGAGTTGTTGATGTTTCCGATCATCCTGATCGGTGGACTCCTGTACTGGCAGTTCATTTGGCACGCGTCGCCCATCCCGTCGCCGCAATTCCCCTTCGCACAAAAGCTCTGGCCGATCCACGCCCAACAACAGAACATTTGGGTGCAGATCAACAAGCCCGGGGGAGCGACGTTCGTGATGGATGCGTTGAAGCCATCCGTGATCGCCGCGGGGGGAGTCGGAGCGTTGACGCTTTACGCGGCCGTGATCCTCTTCAAACTTCCGGTCCTTTCTTTCTACGGAGCGGCGGGTGGTGCGAATGCATTCCCCGCAGACACGCTCCCCATGTTCGCGGGGGCATGTCTGGGCCGGTTCTATTTCGCCCGGCGCGTCGGAGCGGTCCAGTGGGCCAACTACGCGCCGGTTCTGCTCGCGGGTTTCGCGTGCGGCACGGGATTGGTCAGCATGGCCGCGATCGCGCTCGCGCTGATATCCAAAGCCGTGCAACCCCTGCCCTTCTGACCATGCCCGTCGTCGCGCCGCCCACCGCACCCATCCACCCGGCCCGGGGCGCGCGCGCACGTCTGGTGCGCGAACTTGGATGGCAGGGTTTTCTGGTCGACACGCCGGGAGACTGGGAGCTGACGGGTTATTCCGGAACGTTCGACGAAGGGTATTTTCGTGCGGACGACGGGGATGCGCTGGGAATCGAAGTCAAGTGGAGCACCCCCAAGGGGAGGTCGGCGGCCGCCGTGGATCTCGGAGCGCGCAGGGATGCATACCTCTCGAGTCTGCGCAAGGCTGCCCGGCGCCGAAAAGCAGCGTTCGAGGAGTCCGAAACCCCGGTCGGCAAAGGGGTGGTGCGCGAGGATCGCACCGCCGTCGGATTCGCGTGGAGCGCGGATCGCAAAGCCGACGGGGCACTGTGGATGTGCGCCACCTGTGGTCGGGTGGTGATGGCCCAGGTGGTGGGGGAGACTTCGGGGCGCAAGGGGTTCGCGGGCGTTGCGGAGGCGGTGCTCGGCGCGGTCCGGTGCCATGGCGAGGATCCCGCGGTGCGCAAGTGGTCCCTCTACGGGCTCTCGGTGTCCGTTTCGTCCGAATACGCGTTGCAGACGGCCCAATTGATGAACGTGTATCTCCGGTTGGCGTTCGAGCGGGGGACGGCCCGCGTGTCGGTCGAGCAATGGAGCGCGGCGGACGCGGCGCGACGGGGTCGGTATCTCGATCAGTGGCTTTCGGACAACAGCCGGGGCGAACTGGCCAAGGCCCGGACCGTTTCGGAGGAAGCGAGCGTTCACGGGCATCCGGCGGTGCGCATGGTGGGTGGTCTCGCGGTGGGAATGCCCTTGTTGGACGCGGTGCGCGAGGTGTCCGCGCTGCGCGCCCCGGCCACCCGGTACCATGGGGTTGGTTGGGAATGTCCCGTTTCCAACACGCTGAATTTGGTCCAGTCGCTGCGCGCGCCGCGCGTGGCCGATCCCGTACCGGCTGTGGTGGCGTCGTTGCGGTGCCATTTCGATGGGGCGAGCGGAGTGCAGGGCACATGATCGGCTGGTTGCGCGAG
>JBJTRZ010000047.1:0-5854 GCA_046076415.1 Armatimonadota bacterium | reverse complement strand
CCGCGGAAGGGCACCACGAGGAAGCGCTCTGGCGAACGGCCCTCGCCTTCGGCTTCGTCTTCGAGTCCGCCGACCTGATCCGCGTCGCCGGGGCCGCCACGCCCTGATGCACCCAGCGTCCTTCACCACGAATTCCGAAGGCCTCCGCCCGCGGGCGCGCGTCCTTTGGCTTGTATTGCTGCTCGAAGTCGTTTTCCAAGCGTGGATCGCCGACAGCGAAATCCGACGCAATGTCTACCTCATCTGCTACGCGCTGATGATGCCCACGGTGCTGCTGCTCGTGGTCGGGCCGTTGATCCGCGCCGCCATGGGGTTGCGAACCGGGGAGTTGCTCTTCGTCTACGCCGTCTTGACGACCACCCTTCCCGTGGCGGGTTTCGGTGCGGTTCGCTTCCTGGTGCCCGGAATGGGATATGTCCCCCACGCCGCCGAATCGGATGCGGGACTCGCGCGCTTCTTACCCTCCTGGGCCGGATTCCCCGTTTTGCACGAGGCGCTGCCGATTCGCCTGCTGTATCGGTCCGGTCCGGTGGATTGGTCCTCCTGGACTCCCCCGATCGCCTTCTGGAGCGGATACTTGGTGCTCCTCGCCGCGGCTTGGCTTGGGATCGGTTGGCTCGTGCGTCGCGCGTGGATCGAGGAGGAACGATTGTCGTTCCCGGTGGCCCAAATCGCCCTCGAATGGACTTCCGCCCAGGATCCGGCATGGCGGCGGCCAGGATTCGTGGTCGGAGCGGCGATACCGTTGGTCCTGCAGTCGCTGCTGGCATTGCACGAATGGATTCCGTCGGTCCCGGCCTTCGAACTCAAGGCGTGGAACGCTCGGGAAGTGTTGTTCCCCAACCCCCCTTGGAGCGCCATTCCGGATGTTCCGGTGGGCCTCTACCCGATGGCGATCGGGCTTGCGTACTTCATGCCGACCCCGGTGGCGTTCAGTTGCTGCTTCTTTTGGATCGCCGTGCGCCTCGCCCATGTCGCAGGGTTCGCGCTCGGACTGGGGCAGGGCGGCGGCGGGGAGGCGGCGCGATTTCCGTATGTTCCGGAGCAGGGAGCGGGCGCATGGATCGCGATGGCGCTGCTGACCTTGCTCGCGCTGCGTCGCAAAGGGGCCGATCGCTCCGCCGCCGCCCGCAGGCGCGACCGCTGGGTCATGGTCGGAACCGTGTCGTGCCTGATCGCGGCCGCGGGTTTCCAGATGCGGTGCGGCATTCCGGCGGGATTGGCCGTGGCGACGGTGGCGGTCGCCACCGCGTACATGATCACCGCCGCCCGGGTCCGCGCCGAATCCGGCGCCATCTGGACGTTTTCACCGCTCGGATGGACTCCGGGTCGCGTCGCGCTCGAGGCGTTCCGCGCAGGCCCCTACCCCGCCTCGACCCTCGGCGCTTCGGCCCTGTTCGATCTGGTGCATGTGGATGTGCGCGGGCAATCGCTGCCGTACCTCATCGAGGGGCTTCGAACCAGCCGCGAGGCTCCCTTCCGGGCGAGGGATCTGATCGTTTGGTCCGCGGTGTTCACCCTGGTCGGCCTCGGGCTGGCCTGGTGGTTCCAAATCATGGCCACCCACGCCGTGGGCGCCGCCGGTGCCGGCGCGAATCCCTATGCCCTCGCCAAGGTACGCGTGGCGTTCCAATCCGCCCTTGCCGCCGGTCGGCCGGAACGTCCCGACGGCGCGGGAATCGGCGCGGCGCTGGTCGGAATGGCGGTGACCACGCTCCTGCAATGGGGCCGGGCGCGTTGGTTCGCCTTTCCCTTCCATCCCGTCGGCTACGTGCTCGGCTTGACCCTCACCACCAACGCCTTCTTCGTTCCCATCCTGATTGCCCTCGTCGTACGTTCCGTGGTATTGCGCTACGGGGGGGCGCACATCCATCGTCGCAGTGTCGCCTTCTTCGTCGGGCTGGTGCTCGGGGATATGGCGATCCAAACGTTCTGGGCGCTGCTTGGTCGCGCCATGGACGCTCCCGTTTACCCTTTTCTTTCCTGAACATGCCCAGCGTCTTCTTCCCGAAGTCCTTGGTCGAACCCGCCCGCAGGGCCGGCGACCCCAGCCGCGCGGCGGCCACCGCCCGCATGGTCGCCGCGGCGCAGCCGTGGCGCGACATGGACGACGAGGCTTTGTGGAACCTGATGTTCGGGCCGTCCATCAAACGATCCTGGATGGTGTGGTCCGATGGGTACTGCCCGGCGTGCCGGCGCGGCGTGCCGATGTACAACTGGCTTTCCAACCCGTTGACCGATCCCTGGAAGATGCGCTGTCCCCATTGCGCGGCGCGGTTCCCCACCAACGATTTCGGCGCCTTTTGGCGCTCCGGCCTCGACGACCGCCACTGCTTCGATCCCTCCAAAGCCGACCGATCGTTGCTCTTCCATTCCGAGCATCCCGACCCGTCGGATCCGCTCCATCGGTTTGGAGTCGACGACGGCGACGGCGCGATCGCGGACGGCCATCGATGGCGCTTCATCGGGGCCTATCTCATCTATGGGCAGTGGAAACAAGGCATCGTCCAAGGGGTGGAGCGCCTTGCCGCAGCCCATGTCGCCACGGGAGACCCGGTCTCGGCGCGGAAGGCGGCCCTGCTGCTCGATCGCATCGCCGACCTCTATCCCGAACATGATTTCGGCAAACAGGGGGTCATGTACGAAGGACCGCCGCGGGCCGGATACGTTTCCACTTGGCACGACGCATGCCTCGAAACCCGCTCGCTCGCGATCGCTTGGGACATGGTGCGCGACGCGGCCTCCGTGGACCCGGACCTGGTAGGGTTTCTGCGCCGCCAATCGGAAAGGTGGCGTGTCTCCCGCCCCAAGCGAACGTTCGCCGACATCGCCGAGAATATCGCCGAAGGCCTGCTGCGCCATCCCCGTCGGAACCCGGAGCGGATCCACTGCAACTATCCGCAGACCGAGCTGACCATCGGTATTCTTGAAACCGTCGAGCGCGGCACCCTGGACGGCGCCGAGGCGCAATTCGATCCGATCCTGCCTAAAATGACGGCCGTCGACGGCCTGACCGGCGAAAAGGGCTTGACCGGGTACTCGACATTCGCCACGCAGCAACTCGCCAACGTCATCGCGCTCCACACCCGCGCCCGTCCGGACTTCCTGCAACGATTGCTTGCGCGACACCCCGGACTCGCGAAAACCTATCGTTTCCACCTCGACACGTGGTGCGATCGAACGTTCCAGCCGCGCATCGGAGATAGCGGAGCGGTGGGCTTCCCGCACAAGCCGTACCCAGCGGTGGTCTTTTCGGAGGATCCCGGCATCCTTCCGGCCATCGCGCCGTTTCTGATCCAGCTTTCCGAGCGCACCGGCGATCCGGGCTACGTGCAGGCCGCATGGCACGCGGCCGGAGAGGATCCGCGCAGGGTTACCCCCGATTTCTTCGCCGCGGACCCCCGCGCCGACGGACGCACGGTGGCGCGTTGGATTCGAAAGCATGGTGCCGTCCCACGTCAAAGGTCGGTGCTGTTCCAGGAATGGCATTTGGCATTGCTGCGCCCCAAGGACGGCGCCGCGCGCGACACGCTTTGGATCGATTTCGACAGCGGCGGGTACCACTCGCACGCCGATGGCATGAACATCGGCCTGTTCGCGCACGGCCTCGACCTGCTGCCCGACTTCGGCTACCCGCCGGTGCAGTTCGGCGGATGGGAGTCGGAAATGGCCCGCTGGTATCTCCACACCGCCGCCCACAACACCGTCGTGGTCGATGGTCGACGCCAAACCAACGGCGCCGGCCCCGTCACGGAACGCGCCGGATACGAAGGCTTGCCCGCGGGCCGAGCCATGATTTGGGCCATCGCGGACAATGTCGAGTGCATACGGGTCGATGGCAACGGTTTCTATCCCGATACGACCCGGTACGAACGAACGTTGGTCAAAGTGCGCACCGGCCGTGACACGTTCGCCGTGGTCGACTGCTTCCGCGTGGCTGGCGGTACGGACCATGCCCGTATGTGCCACGGCCCCATCGGCGCGTTCGAAACCCATGGATTGCGACTTGGAGGCTCCGAACCCCTCGGTTCCGGGACACTCCTCTCGGATTTTCGAACCGACCCGGCTCCCGCACCCGGGTGGAGCGTTCACTGGACCCCGGACGACGTGCATGGAACCCGAACCCCGGGCAACCCGGTGGTGCTGCGCTGCACCGATTTCACCGACGGGGCTCGGGCATCCACCTGTCGTGCGTGGGTCGCGCCCGAGGGAATCACCAAGCCGACCGAAGGCAGCGTACCGTCGCTGATGGTCCGCCGATCCGGCCCGGCGCCGCTCGCGAGCACGTTCGTGGCGGTCCTCGATGTCCATCGCGGAACTCCCGGGTCTTCGGGAATACGCCGTCATGCCACGGGAAACGCAAGCGATGCCTTGATTTCCTGGTCGGAACCCGGCGGATCGGAAACGGTGGTTTGGATTCGCGACGGCGGAAAGTCGCGGTCGCGGGTCGCGCTGCCCCGAGGAGGGACGCTGGAAACCGGAGCCGAGGTGACCGTTGTTCGATTCCCGAGGAGCGGCTCGCCCAGCGTGCTGTTGCCGGCCGGGGGCGACGCATCCGCTCGATACGTTCGCTCGTCGCCGCCGGAGCCCGCGTCGTGATCGTTTGGATCTGCACCGACATGGAGGGCCTGGCCGGTGTCGACGACTGGGAGCACTGCTACGCCGTCGCGGATGACGATCCACGGTACCTTTTTGGCTTGGAGCAGCTCGCCGGCGACACGAACGCCGCGGTGGCCGGATGCTTCGATGCCGGCGCCACGGAGGTCCGCGTGCTCGACGGCCACGGGCGCAATCGGAATCGCGGGCTTGCGGGGCGCCTGGACCCCCGAGCCCGTTTGGTCTGGATCGCCCGCCGCGACCCCGTGCGCTGGGAAGGCCTCGACTCGGAGGTACAGGCGGTGGCGGTGATTGGTCAACACGCGATGGCCGGTACCATCGGCGGTTTCCTCGACCACACCCAGATTCCCAAACAGGTTTGTCGACTCACCGCGGCGGGCCGGGAAATCGGAGAACTGGCCCAAATCGCGCTGCACACCGGCGCATTCGGAATTCCCGTGGCCTATGTCTCGGGAGACGAGGCGCTGTGCCGGGAGGCGCATGCCTTGCTGCCGCACGTGGTATCCACAGTCACCAAACAAGGAACCGGGTGGGCGACCTGCGCCCTGCGCGACCCCGCCACGGTTCGTGCCGAGATCCGGCGCGACATCGCGCGAGCACTGGGCACGGTTCGACGGGAGAACGCCCTGGAATGGGCATCCCCGTTCGAGGTGACGCTTGAATGGGCGTGGACCGAACCTGCGGATCGCATGGCCAAGGTCCACGGGGTCCGGCGTGTCGACGCGCGAACGGTGGCGTGGACCCTGCGCGATGCCTGCGATATCCACACCTGGCCCTCCGCCGCCTGGAGTCCGGACGGGGCCGACCCCATAGGAAGGAAACCGCAATGAATCCCCCGTTGGTCTGTTGTTTCGCCTCCCCGGCGGACAATGTTCCCCGAAATGCGACGGAGACAGCCTACCTGGACGAAATCATCGCCTATTGGGGGCTGGAGGTCGCCCGGGTGGCGCCCGACGCGTTGGCGGAGACCTTGCCGGGCCATCGGATCCTGCTCACGGTCGGCGAAGGCGCACTCCTCGCGAATATCGATGATTGGATCGCCGGTGGTGGCGTGTGGATCTCCATCGCCGGAACCTGCGGACGGGAGGATCTGCTCGGAGTTCGGCGGCTCGCCCCCGACTACGTGCTTTGGGGAGGAGCCGCGCGCAGCCTCGGCGAAGGCTGGACCGCCCGCGTAATCGACCATCCCATCGTTGCCGGGTTGGATCGCCCCCTGCACCATTTTGGCGGAGTCGCG
>JBJTRZ010000046.1:0-9109 GCA_046076415.1 Armatimonadota bacterium | reverse complement strand
GGCACGACGAGGCACGCGAGGAGGACGGGCACCACGTAGCGCTGCACGCTCCATTGTATTCCCTCGGGGGTATCCCTCCCCGTGGTGGCGATGTCGGGTGTAATTTCCCGGCAAACGGACCGGGGAATGGGCCATAATGGGGCATGAAAGCCGTAGTGATGGCGGGGGGCGAGGGCACGCGCCTGCGCCCGCTCACCTCCAACCGCCCGAAGCCGCTCGTTCCGATCCTCGGCAAGCCCATTGCCCAGCACATCGTCGAGCACCTGCGCCGCGCGGGCATCACCGACATCGTGGTGACGCTCTATTACCTGGGCGAAGAGATCCGCGGGTATTTCGGCGACGGCTCCGAGCTGGGCGTCAATCTCATCTACTCGGTCGAGGAAACGCCGCTCGGCACGGCCGGCTCGGTCAAACAGGCCGAGGACATCCTCGCCGACGACACGTTCCTGATCGTGTCCGGCGACGCGTTGACGTCCATCGACATCGCCAAGGCCGTGGCCTTCCACAAGGAAAAGGGCGCCGAAGCCACCCTCGTGCTCCAGCAGGTGGCCAACCCGCTCGAGTTCGGCGTGGTGATGACCGAGCCCGACGGCCGCATCAAACGTTTCCTCGAGAAGCCCTCCTGGGGCGAAGTGTTCTCCGATACGGTCAACACGGGCATGTACATCCTGGAGCCCTCCGTGTTCGACCTGATGGAGCCGGGTCGCAACATCGACTGGTCGCAGGAGATCTTCCCCAAACTGCTCGAGCTCGGCCGCCCCATCTACGGCTACGTGATGGAGGAGTATTGGTGCGACGTGGGTTCGCTGGACCAATACCGGCAGGCCCAGTACGAAATGCTGGCGGGAATGACCGGCCTGCCCATCGATGGTTCCCCCAGAGCCGCTGGCATCCATGTCGGCCCCGGGAGCGAAATCGATCCCACGGCGGTCATCGCCGGTCCGGTTTCCATCGGTGCGAATTGCCGCATCATGGCCGGCGCGCGGCTCGGCCCCGACGCGGTGGTCGGCGACAATGTCCTGGTGGCCGAGGATGCGCAGATCGCCAAGGCCATCGTCTGGGACGGATGCTACGTGGGCCGCGACGCCAAGGTGTTCGGCTGCACCCTCTGCAACGGTGTGACGGTCAAGGATGGCGCCCGCATCGAGGAGGGCGCGGTCGTCGGCGACCGGTGCCATATCGAAGGCGGTGCCACCATCCGCGGCGGCGTCAAACTCTGGCCCGACAAGGTGATCGAGGCCGGTTCGCATGTCACGGAAAGCCTGATCTGGGGTGCGAAAGCGCACTCCGCACTCTTCCGCGGGCTTGGCGTTCCGGGGCTCGCCAACGTGGAAATCACGCCTGAGTTCGCCACCAAGCTCGGCGCCAGCTACGGTGCGTTCCTGAAAAAAGGCGCCACCGTCGTCACGTCGCGCGACTCCCATCCCGCCAGCCGCATGGTCAAACGCGCGTTGCTCTCGGGCCTGTGCTCGGTTGGCGTCAACTGCATCGATCTGCAGGCGATGCCGTTGCCCCTCGCCCGCGCCGCGATCGGGTTCAACAACGCGCAGGGCGGCATCAATCTTCGGGTCGACCCCGACAACCCCCGCGACCTGATCGTCGAGTTCTTCGACAACCGCGGCATCTACCTCACCAAGAACGCCGAGCGGAAGATCGAGACCATCTTCACGCGCGAGGACTACGGCCGGGCCGACATGACCGAGGTGGGCCAAATCCAACCCGCGCCCACCACCGTCGCCGAATACATGAAGGTTTTCCTCTCCAAGGTCAAGCAGAAAGACATCGAGCGCCGACGGTTCCGCGTGGTGGTCGATTACGCCTACAGCGGCATTTCCACGGTCCTGCCCGAACTGCTCGGCGGCATCGGCTGCGATGTCATCGCGCTCAACGGCTACACGGACTGGCGGCGGAAGCCCCAAAACGCCGACGACCGGCAGGCGATGATCCGCAACCTCGCCGATGTGGTGGGGACGCTCAAGGCCGATCTGGGCGTGCTGATCTACTCCAACGGCGAACGGCTCGAACTGGTGGATGAAACGGGGCGGACGCTCTACGGGGCGCGCCTGCTCGCCACCATCGCGTCGATGGTGGCGCAAACCGGCCCCGGCGCCCGCATCGCCGTGCCGGTCACCGCGCCGTCCACCGTCGAGCGCATCGTTTCCGCCAGCGGCGGCACCGTGGTGCGCACCAAAACGGATCCACGTTTCCTGATGACCATCGCGTCCGTGCCCGCCGAGCGCATCGCGCTCGCCGGCGACCTCAGGGGCGGGCTCGCCTTCCCCGATTTCCATCCCGCGTTCGACGGGCTGTATGCGTTCGTTCGCGTGCTGGAAATGCTCAGCTGGCTCCAGCAGCCCATGTCGGCCATCGCGGATGCGCTCCCGCCCATGCATTTGGCCAACGCCACGGTCCGCTGCCCCTGGGATGTCAAAGGCGCCGTCATGCGCACGTTGACCGAGGAAGCGCAGAGCGCCACGGGCACGGTCGAGCTGCTCGATGGGATACGGATCGCGGACGCACCCGACGACTGGGTGTTGATCCTGCCCGACGATGCCGAGCCGACGTTCGTGATCCACGCGGAAGGTCCCACCGCCACGGCGGCGCAGCAAACGGTCGACCGCTGGTCGGCGCGCATCGACGCGTTGGCCGCGAGCCTCTGACCCGAAGCGCCCTTCAGCGCACGGAAAGCGCGGCGGTCGCCTCGCGCACCAGATGGAGGGCGCCGCGCTCGCGCGCCCGGGCCACGATGCGCCCCCGGGGATCGACCACGACCGCCTGGGGACAGGGCAGCGCGCCCCACTCCTTGGCCGACCGCGCATCCGGATCGAGCAGGAACGGCGATTGCTTCGGCCAGGACGTGTCCTTGACGAACGCGGCGCCGCGGGCGCGGTTTCCCGAAAACACCGCCACCCCGGCACCGACGGGCACGGTTCCATCGGCGATGCCCTTGCCCCAAGCCTTGGCGACCGCGTGGCACTGCTGGCAATCGCAAAAGAACCAAACCACCACGCGGCGGGCGCGGTGGGCGGGCAGCGTGGCAATCCGGCCCGCTGCGTCCACGCCAAGGCGGTTCGGGGCCATTTCCGCGCGGGTATTCGGCCGGGATTCGCCCGGCGACGGCTCGAGCACGAACAGCCACGTGCGCCCTTCGTGACGGCCCAGGCCCACGATCCGCCCCGTCGCATCGATATCCGTCGCGATCTCGAGCGCATCCCCGGGGGCCAACGACACCCGCCCGTTGCAATCGTCGAGGATGCCGTCCTCGTGCAGGAACGCCCGCATGCGCTTGCGACTGTTCGCGGAGGTGCCGACGATACGTCCGGTGGCGTCGACCCCCCACGCGGAAGCGGGTTCGTCGCCCAGCGTTCCGAGGTTGCGTATGCGTCCGTCGTCCCACGCGACCGCCGCCATTTCCGCCTCGTCGGTGTCGGCCCAGCCGACCAAGCGCACCCCGCTCCCGATCGCCCGAACCCGGGCGGTCGTGCCCCCCGGAAGGCCCGGCAGCAGCACCGGTTTACCGCCGGCCGGCCACAAACAGGCCGACCATTTGCGCCCGGGAGCGGGTTCGGCCGCACCCACCGCGGTGCCGTCGGCGGCGATCGCATGCACCACGCCGGAGGATCCCCCGGGAGGCAGCGGCAGTTCGATCAGCCGACCCTGCCGCGTCCACACAACGGGGCGGGTCGGGCCCGCGTCGGTTTCCGCGGCTCCCCCCCAGGATCCGTCGGGACCGGAGGCGTGGACAATGGACCATTTGCCGGGCGCCCCAAGCGGCGACAGCCCTCCCCCGTCGAGGAACCGCACCGCACGACAATCCCGATCGTTGTCGCCGCGGACGATTCCGGCGGCGATGCCCTCCGGCGAGACCGCCGTCGCGAACGTGGCGCGGGAGGCGTCGGGGCGTCCAAGGCGAAGCGTGGTTCCCCCCCGGAAAAGGGCCGCCTCGGAAAACCCGTCGTCGGTCGCGATCCAGCCCGCCACCGCTCCCTGCGGAGCGAGGACGGGCCGGATATCGTCGAACGTGCGGCGAACCGGCGCGAGCCAGATCACCCGCGGCATGTCACCGATCCGCCATCTGGAGCGAAAGCACCGGCGGAGTTCCCGATTCGCGCGAGCCGAATTGATGGTTGCGCGCCACCGGCTGACCCGGAGCGATCATCGAGACCGCGAACCCGATCCGCGTTCGCCCGGCGGCGACCGCCGTCGCCACATGCCGCGTGACATCGAACTCCACCCAGGAGGCCGCGCCGAGGCGGACGGTCCGCTCGGAAAGCACCGATCCGGTTGCCGGGCGATTGGCCCAGCGCAGCGCCTCCTCGGTCCACGATGTGTTGGTCACGCCTCGGACCGCATCGCTGACCGCCATACCCTCCACCGAGCCGTGCAGGCGCAGGACCGCCTTGCCCACCTTGCCGCCCGCCGCGGGCACGGTGAACGTGAGGTAGGCGATGCGCGCTTCGTTGTTGCGGGTTCCCTTGAGCAAAAGCTGCGGGTCGAATCCCGTACCGACCAAGCGGTATTCCGACGACACCACGGCATCGGCGACCACGGTGCCGACATAGGCATTGTCGTAGGGAGTGCACCCCACGGCCGCGCTCCGGTCCGATTCGCCGCCCTCGCCCACCGCCACCACCGCGTAGGTCAGGGCAACGCCGGGAGTGCGGTCGGTGTCGACGAACCGTGTGGCGGTCAGGTTTTCCACCACCGTTTCAAATTCGCCGCCCGCCGCGGCGCGCAGGACCTTGTAGGAAGTCGCGCCGGGGACGTTGTCCCAGGCCACGGTCGCCTTGCGGATACCGGAGGTCGCCGACACACCGGTGGGCCGACCGGGCCGCGGGTAGGGCAACGGTTGGGCGACCACGACGTTGGACGCGCCCGATTCCCCATCGTTGTTGAACGCGAAGACGCGGTACGCGTATTCCACCTTCGGGTCGAGGTTGCCATCGGTCCATGCGGTGCCGGAGACACTGGTCCGCAGCACGGAGAACTCGCCCGCACCCACCTTGCGCTCCAGGCGGTAGGCCGACGCACCGACGGAGGGTTTCCAAGCCAATCGGATCGCGTGCACCACCGGCGTCGCCACCAAGTCGCGCGGAGCGGACGGCGGGGGCGGGGGCAGCGGTCGTGCGGTGACGATTTCCGACGGTTCGGAATCGCCGAAACCGTTGCTGGCGATCACGCGATAGGAATAGACCTTGTTCGGATCGAGGTTCGGGTCGAGCCAATCGAGACCGGTCAGACCCGTTCGTGCAGTCGTGAAAACGCCATCGCCGATCTTGCGCTGCACGGTGTACGACGCCGCCCGTGCGGACCGTCCCCAGAACACGCGGATCGAGCGGACATCGCTGCCCGCGCGCACATCGCCCGGCGTCGCCGGCTTCTGGCTGGCGTAGACACCGTAGATATGCACCTGGCCGGTCGAGCCTTCTGCTTGGCCGGCTTGTCCGAACGTGGCGAGGAAGACCTTGCCGTCGGCGACGGTCGGGGGATTGAACTTGGCGAACCGACCAACGCGGTCGGTGCCGGCCATTTCGCTGTTCCACAGTTCGCGGATCGCGGGAACATCGCCGTTGGGTTCGAAGGACGTGGCATCGAAGGCGCGGAGCACTCCGGGCACCACCGCCTGATTGGCGTTGCCCTCTCGGGGATGGGACGCCCACACAATGCCGCCGGTGGATCCATTCGAAGACAAGGAAAGCATGGCGCCGGGCATGCCGCCCGGAACCCGCGCCGCGCTGCGACCCGCGGGGCGCGTGTCGAATTGGCCGTCGCGCAGGCGGAACGCCTTGAGCGCGTCCTCCTCGCTCCAGATGTAGACCAGGGGTCCGCCGACCGCGCCGGGCAGCACCACCGGCGACCCGTGGACATGGCCATCCACCGCGCCGAAGCTCTGCACCACGTCGTTGCGGTCGGCGTGGAAGCCGCCCATCCGGCGCGTGTCGAGCAGGTAGAACCGTCCGTCCTTGCCGATGCCCGCCACGCGGTCGCCGCCGGGCAGTGCGAGCACGCCCGCGGAACCCAGGTCGGCGTCGATGGCGTTCAGGAAATCAACGTTGGAGGGGGTGAACCAGTCCGCCACCACGAGTTCCGGGGTGAGGCGCACGAACGAGCAGCCGAGGCTGGAGCCTCCCGACGCCGCGTTGAACGTTCCGTTGCCGGTCATCAGGTGCAGGTAGCCGTCGGAGTCGACCGTGAGCCCCTGCCCCGACTGCCAGATACCGGCCATGCCGGCATCGGCTTCGGGCGCCGTGTTCCAGACCGCCTGCCGCGCAAGGGTCGTCTTGTCGAAGGACATCACCCAGCCGCGATAGCGTCCGCAGTCGTTGTGCGACGCCCACGCGACATAGATTTTTCCCTGATGCAGGGTGAGGGCGGTGCGCTGGTTGTGGATCTTGGGATCGAACTCGGCGCCGCGGTAGGCCCCGGAGATCGTGCGCTCCGTGATGCGGTCGGCGCCGGTGGCGACATCGAGGGCGTGGAGTCGCTGCCGATACGTGTCGAGGCCGCCCGACGTCAGTTTGTTGCGGCTGAGCACGTAGAGGATGCCGGTGGCCGGATCGATGACGGGGGTGGAGAGGATGCCGATCTTGGTGGAGATGTCGCGGCAGCAGCACTGCACGTCCTGCTGCGGAACGGCGGGCCCGAAATTGCGCTTCCAGATGGGCAGCACGGCATCCCGGTCATCCGCGTCGAACGCGTAGACCGAGTTGTTCATGGTGGCGACATAGAACAGGTTCTTGACGCCTTTTCCGGGAACGGTCACGCCCGGCACGTAGAGCACTTGGGCGTAGACTTCGCCGTCGACCTCGCGCGTGAAGAGCCGGCCGAACTTTCCGGGCGCCACGGTGTCGGGCCGCAGGGTGGCTTCCGCCGCGTTGTGCCCCGTGCGCTGGTTGTCGTTGTGCTGCGTGAGCACTGCGACCTGGGCGCGAGCCGCCCCCAGGATCGCGCCCAAAAGGACCGTAGCGGCGAGCGCTCGCCGCATGCACGTCGGGAAAACCATCGTTGCATCCCCCGATTCGGCCGCCACGGCCGGATTTGCCCGATCTTACCACGGGTGCCTCCCGCGGTCGGGGGAGTTCAGGCGCGGGCGGATCGGCGACCGTAGGTCCACGCGGCAAGGCAGGCGAGCGCGGCGGAGCCGCCGAGCAGCGCGCACAGCCACGGGGTGTCCCAGGCTCGGGTGCGCCAGGCGATCGAGCCGGCCGACGCGAGCGCGGCCACGCACAAGGCGGCGCGGGTGCGTGTCGACGGCCCCTCCGGCGCCCGGACATCGCGGATCATCGGGCCCATCACCGAGTGCTCCATCAACCAACGATGGTGCTTTTCGGAACCGCGCAGGTAGCAGGCTGCGGCGGCGAGCAGGAACGGCGTGGAGGGCACGGGCAGCACGATGCCGGCGAGCGCGACACCGAGGCAGAGGTGGCCCGAGGCCGTGTGGATCCAGCGCGGCGCGGGCATGGCCGAGGATATTCGCAGGATTCGGGCCGGGAAGGGATCGAGCGGCACCGTGTCGCAATGCCGGCCGGAGGCCCGCCATGGCTTGGTTCGATGTTCCGCGTTTCCGTCAGGATCGATTCGCGATCGGATTCTGGGTCGACCCGCCGTTCGATGGACGTGCCGAGCAGCGTTACCGTCAGATCGCCGAGGCCGGGTTCAATCTGGTGCTGGCCGGATTCCAGAAACTCGACGAAAAGCGGTTCACGGGGCTGCTCAAGCGGTACGACCTGCGCGCCATCGTTTGGCCCCGCGGCGACTCCGACACGGCGGGCATCGACGACCCGCGGGTCTGGGGGATGGCGCTGCGCGACGAGCCGAGCGCCCGCGACTTTCCCGAGCTGGCCCGGCGCGCGAAGGCGCTCAAGGCCGCTCGGCCGCGCCAATTCGCCTACGTGAATCTGTTTCCAAACTACGCCACGCCCGGCCAACTCGGGAGCCCGGACTACGACACCCATGTGGCGGATTTCGTACGGACGGTGCAGCCCGAAGTGCTCTCGATGGACCACTACCCGCTCTTCCGACCGGATCGCCCCACGGACGGACGCGACCGGTACTGCGAAAATCTCGAGACCCTGCGGGTGCACGCGCTGCGGGCGGGAATCCCGTTCTGGAATTTCTTCAACACGATGCCCTACGGGCCCCACACCGACCCGACCGAGAGCCAGTTGCGCTGGCAGGTCTTCGCGTCGCTCGCACATGGGGCGAAGGGCGTGCTTTGGTTCTGCTACTACACGCCGGGCGGCGACGAGGAGTTTCCGAAGGGCGGGGCGATCATCGCGCGCGACGACGTGCCGACGCACCATTACGCGCAGGCCAAACGCATCAACACGGCGGTGGCGAACCTGGGCCGGACCCTGCTGCGCTGCACGTCCACCGGCGTCCGCCGGGTCCGCCCGGGCGACAACCCGGCGAGCGTTCTTTCCGGTGCCCCGATAGTGGATCTGCGCCGGGCCGCCGTGGATCCGCCCGGCGACTATTTGGTGGGAACGTTCCGCCACGAGGATGGGCGACGAGCGGTGCTGTTGATGAATTACCGCACCACGCACACCGCATGGCCGACGGTGGTCTTCGACGGGCCCGACGCGGCGGTGCGCGAAGTGGACCCGCTCACCGGCAGGGAGATTCCGGTGCGCGACGAGAGTCCGAAGATGGACGGCATCCAAGTGCCGTTGCTCGATGGCGGCGGGCGCCTTTTCCTGTTGCCCTGATCGGCCGCGCGCTCAGCTGTCGAGGATTTGCCAGAACGTGGTGACTTCGCGAATACCGTGGATTTTGTTGAGCGCCTTCATCAGGATGTCGAGCGCCTGGCGGAAATCGCCTTCGTGGGTTCGCAGCGGACGGACCTTGCCGTACAGGTAGATCGTTCCCCCGCTCACCGAAATCTGCACTTGACCGCAGTCGACCGGGTGCCGGGCGATCTCCGCCCGCACCAACCGGTGCTGCTCCTGCATCAAGTGCTTCGCATTCGCGCTCATCGTCGACCGCCTTTCCCGCAGGAACCGAAGGGATGGGACCGCACCGGGCTCGGCGCTCCGGTGCGGTCAATCTACCACGGGGCGGATCAGGCCACGGGCACCAGTATGTGCAGCGTCCCTCCCGAATCCGGGCA
>JBJTRZ010000045.1:0-3254 GCA_046076415.1 Armatimonadota bacterium | reverse complement strand
GGCGACTCCGTTCGTGTGGAACGCGGGGGGTCGTGTGGACGTGGTGGTGGCGGGTAGCCGGGCCATTCGCGCCTACGATCCGGAGGGCCGGGAGCGCTGGCGCATGCGCGGGATGTCGTCGATCGCGATTCCCACTCCGATCGCCGGCAGCGGTTTGTTGTACGTGACCTCGGGCTACGTGGGGGATGCATACCGACCCCTGCACGCCCTCCGTCCCGGGGCCGCGGGCGACATCACGTTGGCCGACGGCGAGTTCCAAAGCAAATATGTCGCGTGGTCGCTCCCGACGTCGGGGCCGTACAACCCGACGCCGGTGCACCACGATGGACGTTTGTTCGTGCTCTTCGATCGCGGGTTGGCGAGTTGCCACGACGCGCGAACGGGGCGAAAACTCTACGACCGGCAGCGGTTGCCCGACAGCTATGCGTTCACGGCCTCTCCGTGGTTCGCCGCGGGTCGTTTCTTCTGCCTCGACGAGTCGGGGAGGTGCCACGTGCTCGCGGCCTCCGACCAGTTCCGCTGGGAGCGGGCATGCCGATTTTCGGACGAGGACGAAATGTGCATGGCCACGCCGGCGATGGCGGGCGATCGGCTGTTGATTCGATCGGCCAGCCGCTTGGTGTGCATTCGGGGTTGAGCCGCGGACGCGAAAAGCCCGGCGATGTCGCCATCGCCGGGCCGTGCGTCGTCGGGTGGCGAGCGGCCCCTGCCCCCACCTTTCGGTGAGTCCACGATATCCCGACCGTGGACTTTTCGAACCGGAAACGTTGCCGGTTTTGCCGTGGGCGGGAACTTGCGGGTTCAGGCGTCGGGGCGGGCCGGATTGGCCCAGTGGCCGCTGGTGTCTGTTCCGCGCACGACGATGCCCTTTTCATGCCATCCCAGATGCGCGCGCACCTCCGCGGCGCAGTAGCGCAGCGTGATGCCGCACCGGCGCCGGTTCGATCCGTTGGCGAGGGAACCGTGGAGCAGCAGGTCGGAGTGCATCGACATTTCGCCCGCCGCGAGCACGTCGTCGAACGGCGCGCGCCCCTGCGCCAGCGGATTTTCCACCTTTAGGTTGAGCACATTGTCCTCGGTGGCGGTGCTGGGCAGATGGGTGAGGGGGCCATGGAGGTGCGACCCGGGCACGAAGCGCATGCACGCGTTCTCCGTGTCGGCATCGTCGATGGCCAGCCAAACCGTGACCGTGCGGCTCGGGGTCATCGGCCAGTACACCGCATCCTGATGCCAGTCGACGATCTTGCCGTCGCCCGGCATCTTGCAGAAGAAATGGGATCCCCAGGCCACCACATCGTCGCCGAGCAGGTCGGCCACGCGGTCGACGATGGCGGGGAGGTGGAGGAGGTCCCAGATGCGCGCGTGGCGTCGGTGCGCCGTCGCGATCGAATAGGAATTGCCACCGGCGGCCAGGGTTTGCGCCAGCAGGTGGTCGAACCAGGTGCGAAGGTCGTCGATTTCCTCGGGCGAGAGCACCCGGAACGGGCCAATGTGGCCGTTGCGATTGTAGTCGGCGATATCGGCGGGCGAGAGGACCTTGGGCGACGGATTGTCGACGGGGCGGAAGCGCAGATCCCGGTCGATGTCGGCGAGGTCGGCTCCGGCCGGAACCAGGGGGTTGGGCAGGGGTTGCACGCTCCAGTGTACGTCGTCGCGCCGCCGGCCGGGAGGTAAGATGACGGCATGCCCGACGCTCCCGTTCCCCCGGTCGCGCAAGCGATCCCCACCCACCACACCATCCACGGCGAGACCCGTGTCGACCCGTACCGCTGGCTGCACGAAAAGGAAAGCGCCGACACCCGCGCCTACCTGGAGGCGGAGAACGCGTACGCCGACGCGGTGCTGGCGGATACCGACGCGTTGCGCGACACCGTGTACGCCGAGATGCTCGGGCGGATTCAGGAGACCGACTTGTCGGTGCCCTATCCGATGGGCGGTTTCACCTACTACACGCGTACGGAGCAAGGAAAGCAGTACCCAATCCATTGCCGGAAGGCGGTTGGTTCGGATGCCGAGCAGGTCCTGCTCGATGTCAACCAACTCGCCGAGGGCGAGAAGTTCCTGTCGGTGGGCACGATGGCGGTCTCCGACAATGGTCGTTTGCTCGCCTACACCACCGACCGCACCGGTTTTCGCGAGTACACGCTGCGGGTGAAGGATCTGGACACGGGCGAACTGCTGCCCGACACGATCGAGAAGGTCGGTTCCGTGGCTTGGGCGGCCGACAACCGAACCTTGTTCCATACGGCGGAGGATGCCGCCAAGCGTCCCGATCGAGTCCTCCGGCACACGCTGGGTTCGACCGATCCCGACCCGGTGGTGATCGCCGAGCCCGACGCCCTCTACCGCGTTTTCCTGTACCGATCCCGCGACCGGAAGGTGATCTTCGTCGGATCGGCGTCCTCGACCACCACGGAGGTGCACGCCATTCCCGCGGACGCGCCGGAGTCGGCACCGGCCCTGCTCCTCGCCCGCAGCGAAGGTCACGAGTACTATCCCGAGCACCGCGAGGGCCTGTACTACCTGCGCACCAACCGGGGCGCGGTGAATTTTCGTATCGTGGCGGCATCGGTGGACGATGTTTCCGAGGAGCATTGGAGCGAGGTGCTCGCCCACGATCCGGGCACGATGCTCGAGGACATGGACCTTTTCCGCGACCATCTGGTGGTGACGGAGCTCTCCGGCGGACTTCCGCGCCTGCGCATCGTCTCGTTCGCGACCGGCGAGGACCATTGCGTGACGTTCCCGGAACCCACCTACATGGCGGGGCTCGAAACCAACCGCGAATGGGACACCCGCGTGCTGCGCTTCCGGTACGCGTCGCTGGTCACTCCGGCGTCGGTGTTTTCGTACGATATGGAAACGCGGGATCGGACGTTGCTGAAGGAAACTCCGGTGCTCGGTGGCTACGACCGCGGGGTGTACGTTTCCGAATATGTCCACGCGGTGGCGGCCGACGGCACGCGCGTGCCCATTTCCCTCGTGCGGCACCGCGACACGCCGACCGACGGCACGGCGCCCTGCCTGCTCTACGGCTACGGTTCGTACGGGATCGTGATGCCCGCGGGCTTCAATCCCAGCCGCCTCTCGCTGCTCGACCGAGGCTTTGTCTACGCCATCGCCCACATCCGCGGAGGCGGGGAAATGGGCAAGCCGTGGCACGACGACGGCAAGCTCGGCAAGAAAATGAATACGTTCACCGACTTCATCGCCTGCGCCGACCACTTGGTGTCGGAGGGCTACGCCGACCGCGG
>JBJTRZ010000044.1:0-1612 GCA_046076415.1 Armatimonadota bacterium | reverse complement strand
CCGACGCACCGGAGGCGCCGGCCACCTCGGAAATGGCATCGAAGCGGGTCCAAGAGGCGGGTGCGGACAAACCCGCGGCGGCACCGGCGATTCCCGTCGCTCCGTAGATCAAGACGATGCCGTAGAGGAGGAACGCGCTGGCGAACGCCCCGAGCAGGAAGTATTTGACCGCCGACTCACCGGACAACCGCTGCCCGCGCAGATATCCGGCGAGAACGTACAACGCCACCGAAAGCACTTCGAGGCCAACAAAGGCCGATACCAAATCAGCGCTTTGCACCATCCACATGGCGCCGGCGGTCGCGAACAGCAGCAAACCGTGGAATTCCCCAACGGGCAATTTTCGATCCGAGATGTACGTTGCGCCAAGCAACACCGCTCCGAGTCCCGCCACCGCAAGGATCGCGGTTAGGAAGGATCCGAGACCATCGGCCACCGTGGCGCCACCGAAATGACCCGGTGCCGGTGCCCCAACCGACGTCAGCAACGGCAGCCCACCGGAGTACTGGACAACCGATAACACCGCGCCTCCGAGCAGGGTCAAAACCGCGGTCGGTACGATCCAGCGTCGCGTCGCTCCGCCGGCGCGGGCCAGATCGAACAAGAGCACCAACATGCCCGCCACCGCGCAGAGAATCGGAACGATTCCGGCCTTGACTGCTTCGATCGTTTCGGTCACCGCGTTTCTCCCGTTATCCCGATCACCGGGGTAGCTTCCCGGAACATTCGCAACAAGGGAGATGGCACCACTCCCAATAGGAAAATCAGAACCACCGTCGCCCCCAGCAGCAATCGCTCGCGACCATCCAAGTCGGGAACGGCGCACCGCTGTTTGGCCTGGCCGTACGCCGCGGCACGGAACATGGTCAACAAATACACGGCGGACCAAATCGCGCCCGTCGCACCGACGATGGCAGGGGCGGGAAATCGATCGAACAGCCCGACAAGTATCAGGAACTCACCTACGAACCCATTGGTCAACGGCAGCCCAGCCGACGCGAGCACGACGATCAGGAAGATACGGCCAAGTACGGGAGTGCTTTGCCAGATTCCCCCGAGCCCGTCGGTGCGCACGGTGCCCCAGCGATCCTCGATAACACCCGCTATCAGGAAGAGCGCCCCGACCACGATACCGTGGTTCACCATTTGCAACACCGCACCCGCCACGGCGTTGCCATTGCCCGAAAAGAGTCCGGCGAGGATGTACCCGATATGGCTGATCGATGAAAATGCGATCACGCGCTTGATGTCCCGCTGCGTTGCCGCGATCCAGGCGGCATAAACGATTCCGACAACCGACAGCCACACGATGCCAGGGGCAATCCTCGCCGCCTCGCGCGGCATCATCTCGATCACGAATCGAAGGAAGCCGTAGGTGCCGAGTTTCGCCATCGCCCCCGAGAGCAATACGACGCCACCGGTGGGTGCCGCACGATAGACATCGGGCAACCAGGTATGCAAAGGCACGAGCGGCGATTTCACTCCGAATCCAGCGACAAAGCCGACCAGCGCCAGGGTCGCCGCCCACGCCGGGATCTGCCCACCGTAGAACGCTGTTTGAACTTCGGAAAAATCGAAGGAACCGGTGGAAACCCGAAGCGCAAGTATCCCG
>JBJTRZ010000043.1:0-6770 GCA_046076415.1 Armatimonadota bacterium | reverse complement strand
AGTCGGAGGGCAAGGTGCACGTTGGTGGAACGAAGTCCAGCAGCGCGGGAATGCGCAGCGCCGCGGGTCCCCGCTCGCGCACGGTGGTCCCCCGGGCGTCGTAGCCGTGGTCGAACCCTCCCTCGAGCACCAGTTCCCGGTCGCCGTACCGCCCGCGCGGCGACACGGCGATGCCCCGGTCGTCGACCACCACCACCCGCTCGAGCGCCGTCGATCGGCCGTCGCCGCGGGCTTCCGCGAACGAGACCAGTCGACGCGCCGTGGCGTCGGGCAACGCTCCCGGGCCCAGCACTACGCCGGTTTCGGCCCCGACCGAGCGGGCCCGCAGGCGAGCCTCCGGTACGCCGACCTCGGATATCCACAGATTGACGCCGGTGAGCAGCACGCCCATGGCCAGGAACGGGGCGAAGCAGCGGACCAGCGACTTGCCGGTGCCGCGCAGCACGGTGGCCTCCCGGTCGCGCGCGAGCCGGTTCACCGCGAGGCTGGTGCCCAGCGCCGTCGCCACCGGCATCGCCATCACCACGATGCGGGGAATGTCGTAGAGCAGTGGCCGCACTATTTCCACCAGCGAGGCCCCGCCCCGCACCAGCCCTCCCGTGGCCCGCTGGAGCTGCAGCACCAGGATGAGCAGCACCGAGAGGACCAATCCCGCGGCGAAGGGACCGGCGAATTCGCGCAGCACGTAGCGGTCGGCGCGGGTCATTCGCGCCTCCCGAGCCATACGGCGGCGAGGGCGAGGAATGCGGCGGCGGGAAGGAATGCGGCGAGGGTCGCCGGCAGGCGCCCCGCGAGCGCCGCGCCCTGGGCCGCGAACAGGAGCAGTTGTCCGGCGAGCGTCGTCGCCAGCGCGCACAGCACGCCGGCGAACCCACCGCCGCGCCCGAAGCGCAGCGCGAGCGGAACCGCCAGGAGCGCGAGGGGCAGGCACAATGCGGGAACCGCGAACTTGAACCATCGGGCCACATCGAGCTCGCGGCGCCGGAGCGGATCCGTGGTTTCCGCGCGCAGCCGGGTCAATTCCCCGAACGCCAGATTCTGCGGTTGGTCGCGGGAGCCGGATAGGAAACCTCGGGCGAAATCGGCCGCGAGCGGCATCTCGAGCCGGGTCGCCCGCGCATCCCACACCGCCCGACCCTCGGCGTCGAACTCGTGCACCGCCACGTTCGACAACGTCCACACGCCCTCGGCGTAGCGTCCCGACGCCGCCCGGATCACGCGCACCGTCTTCCCGGTCCGGTCCCCCCGGTCGATCACCGTCACATCCCGCATCCCGAAGCGCCGTGGACCTTCGCGGGTCATGCTCCACCACGCCACCGTGGTGTCGTCGGAAGTGAATGTCAACGAGCGGTCCAGGGCACCCACGGGAAGGTTGGCGAGCCATCCCTCCACCGAGTTTTGCTGTTGCCAGGCCCAAGGCACCACCTTCTCGACGAGCAGGGCGGATCCGGTGGCGGCGAGGCAGCCCAGCGCCACCGCGGGAAACGCGAGCCGGCGCAGCGAGATGCCGGCGGCCCGGAGCGCGGTGATCTCGCTGTCGCGGGTCAGGCGGCCCCAGGCGAGGCCGGGAGCGAGGGCGCAGGCCACGGGCAGCGCGTACTGCAGGGCGGTGGGAATATTGAAGAGCAGAATGCGGCCCACCATCGCCACGGGCCAGCGGTCGCGCACCATCTGCTCGAGGATTTGGAAGAGCGTGTTGCCCACCAGCATCGCCAGGAACGCGCCGAGGCCGATCCAAAAGGGGATGATCAGTTCCGCCGCGAGCGCGCGGTCGTGCAGGCGCATGGTGTCCCGCATTGTACGGCCCGGGGCGGAGCGGTATCATTGCATGAAAGAGCCGGGCCGACACGCCCGGCTTTTTTCCTCCGAGCCATGGCCGTGAACGCCCCCGTCCGGCTCGCCGGCATCGCGCCGGAAGCCTACCGACACCCCCGCGACCAACAAGCGACCCGCGCCCTGCGGGCCGTGCCGGGGTTCGAACGCGCGGTGGCGTGGATGGCGCGCCACGGAATCGAGCGCTACCTCTTCCACGAATACTGCGCCTCCGCGGTGATGGTCACCCCTAAGCAGTGCGGTGCCCTCCACGGCCTGCTGCTCGATGTCTGCGCCACCCTCGACCTGCCGCCCCCCACGCTCTTCCTCGCGCAGACCCCCATCGCCAACGCCTTCGCGTTCGGTCGCGAAAAGCCGGTGCTGGTCCTGCAAACCGGCTTGGTCGAACTCCTCGGCGATCAGGAGCTGCGCGGAGTCCTCGCCCACGAGCTGGGCCATGTCCACTGCGGCCATTCCGTCTACCGACTCATGGGCCTGCTGCTCGTGCTCGCCGGCCGGCTCGGGGGCATGCGCCTCGGCGCCGGCGATCTGCTCTCGATGCCGCTCCAAGTCGCGCTGCTCGACTGGATGCGGATGGCCGAGTATTCCGCAGACCGCGCCGCCATCCTCGGCATCCAGGACCCGGAGTCGGTGTTCTCCGCGCTGTTCAAACTCACCGGCGGATCGCCGAAGGTGTTCGCGCAAATGGACCGCGACGAATACCTCAAGCAGGCCGAACTCTACGCTCCTCCCGAGGACAAAGGCATCGACCGCTGGCTCAAATCGGCCATCGAAACGGAAAGGACCCACCCGATCCCGGTCCTGCGCGCCCGCGAAGCCCTCGCCTGGGGCGCATCCGACGAGTACCGATCGATCGTCGCCGGCAACTACCCGCGCCGCCCCGCCGGCTCCGACTCCGGACCCGCCGCCCCGATGTGCGCGGCCTGCGGCGAAACCGGCACGGGCGAGTTCTCGTTCTGCACCCGCTGCGGCGCGGACCTTCCCGCCGCGCCCGGAGGCACCGCCCATGGCTGAACCGAAGGTCTGCTTCGTCTGCGGCCGCACGCACGAACGAACGTCGCGTGTGTGCGCCGCGTGCGCCGCCGCCTACGCGTCGTCGGGTCCGATCGATCCGGTGCCGGGCTCCCCGACCCCCGCCCCCGTGTCCGAACCGCGGCCCGTGCCGCTCCCGCCCCAACTCCGCCCCGCGGCGCCCGCACCCGCCGCGCCCGCTCCGCCTCCGGCGCCGCCGCAAACCCCCGCCCGGTCCTGTCCCGCCTGCGGCGCCACCATCACCGACACGTTCACGTTCTGCACCGCCTGCGGCGCCGATCTGCCCGCGCAGGGCACCGCCCCGACGCCGCCCCCCGCCCAGGCCCACCCGCTGCCCAACGGCGTGCGCGACACCCGCGCGACCGTCCGGCGCATCGCCGAGGCCTACGGCGCGATCCCCGACGGCGGGGGACAGGCCCAGATGCCACGACCGGGGGAACCCGCGAGCACGGTCGATGAGCGCCTCGCGCATCCGATGACCCTGGCCATACTGTCGTTCTTCTTCCCCGGCGTCGGGCAATTCCTCAACCGCCAAAGCGCCAAAGGCTTCGCCCTGCTCATCGCCGGCTTCATCACCGTCACGCTGATGGGCCTCGCGCCCTTCGCGTTCGTGCTCCTCGCGCTGCGCATTTTGGTGGCCATCGACGCGTACCGAATCGGCCAAAAGCGGGCGCGCGGCGAGGAGATCGCCCCCGATGAATGGGGATTCGGCTGACGCCATGGCGCGCCTCGGCATCTTCGGGGGAACGTTCGACCCCATCCACCACGGCCATCTGCGCCTCGCCGAGGATCTCGCCGAAGCCCTCGACCTCGACCGCGTCCTGTTCGTTCCCAACCACGTCTCCCCGTTCAAAACCGCCGCCCAAGTCACTCCCGGGTCCGTTCGCGCGGAAATGGTCGCCCTCGCCATCGCGGACAATCCCCGCTTCGGGCTGTGGACGGGCGAGCTCGAACGCGAGGGGCCGAGCTACACGGTCGACACGCTCCGCGCCCTGAGCGCCCTCCACCCCGCCGATACCCTCGTATTCCTGACCGGCGCCGACGCGATCCGCGATCTGGCCGGTTGGCGCGAACCCGAGGCCATCCTCGACCTCGCCGAAGTCGCGGCGGGCACCCGGCCCGGCACCGACCTCGCCGAAATACAGTCGCATCTCCCCCCGGAATGGCGGAATCGAATCCGCTTCATACCGGTGGTTCCCCTCGACATCTCCGCCACCGACCTGCGGCGGCGGGTGGCGGCGGGACGTTCCATCCGGTACCTTGCACCACCGCCGGTACTGGCGGCGATCGCCGACCGCCACCTGTACCGCTCGGAGGAGAGACCCATCGGTGGCACGTAAGCAAAATCTTCCTTCCGAGGAAAAAGCCCGCATCCTGTTCGAGACGGTCGAGGACCGCAAGGCCGAAAACCCGGTCCTGATCGACCTGCGCGACAAGCGGGTCAACCTCGCCGACTTCTTCATCATCTGCACCGGCCTCGCCGTGCCGCACCTGCGCGCCATCGCCGAACACGTGCTGGAAAAGGTCGACGAACTGCGCCTCCCGCGCCCCACGGTGTCGGGCGAAGAGGTCGCGGAGTGGATCCTCCTCGACTTCGGCGACATCGTGCTGCACATCATGAGCGAGGAGGCGCGCGAGCGCTACAAGCTCGAGCAATTCTGGAGCACGCCCCAGCCCAAGGGCGCCCTTCCGCCCGTTCCCGGCTCCCTGCCCGAACGGCACCCGCTCGATCGAACGCCGCTTCCCGGCACGCCCGAGGTGGAGCCGGTGGAAGGCGAATACGACGAAACGGGCTTCGAGGACGACGACTTCGAGTCGCTCGAGGACGACGAATCGTTCTTCGCGGACGCGGACACGGCGGTCAAGCCGGTCGAGCAGGACGAAATCTAAACGTGGCGGCGGGGGACGGCGCTTCGCGGATCTGTGTCGGCTGCGGCGCGACCAGCCCGGATGGCAACCGCTACTGCGGAGCCTGCGGGGCGGAACTCCCGGCGACGTGCCCGGGGTGCGGCCACGGCAACCCACCCGGCAACCGTTTCTGCGGCGGATGCGGCGCGGCGATCGCTCCGCCCTCGCCGGAACCTGCGCCGAACGCCGACGCGTCCCCCGAGCCCCCGAACCCCGAACCCGCTCCCGAAACGCCCCCCGCGCCCGCCCCTCCGCCTCCGATTCCCGAGCCCTCCCCGCTCGCCGAGGGCATGGACGCGGTGGCGCGCGAGCGCGAACTGAACAACCTGCTGGCCAAGGCGAACCTGCTCCGGCTGCGGGCCCAAATCCGGGACGCGCGCCGCACGCTCGACATCGCCCTCGAAGTGGCATCGACGCTGCATCGATCCGCCACCGCACCGGTGCACGAGCTGATCGGCGACATGCTCGCCGCCGAGGAGCGGTGGGACGCGGCCCGGGACGCGTATGCGCTGGCCAACGACGCCGACCCCACCCGGGCCAGCGTCGAGCGCAAACTCGGCGCGATGATCCTCAAGGCCCGCGACGAAGCCGCGCTGGGCCGGCTCGGACTCTCCGCCGAGCCGGAAATCGACCTCGAGGACGTGCAGAACCGACTCGCCGTGGCCACCGCGATCTCGCTGATCGCGCCCGGCGCCGGACACCTGCTGCTCCGGCAATGGGCCAAGGGCGCGGTGTTCCTCGCCTGCTTCCTCGCCGCGTCGGGGTTCTTCCTCGCGTCGAAGCAAACCGTCGAAATCGCCGGGCCGGGGCGCCGCGCACGGAACGCGCAAACCCGCACGGTCGGCACCGGCTACGCGACGGTGATCGTGGCCGTGGGCATCTACGTGGCCAGCCTGCTCGACCTCGCCGCGCAAAGCAAGCGCAATCAAGCGCGAAAACGGCCCAATCCCGTACCCGCCGGCGACCCCGCCGACTGGGAAGTCTGATCTCCTCCGGCCGGGCCGCACCCGGTCAGGAAAGCAACGGCTTGAGCACCCGCGCTTCGTCGGTGGGCCCAATCAACCGCTGCTCCAACCCTTGGTACCGGTGGCGCAACCGGAACGGATCAAGCCCCATCTGGTGCAGGATCGTGGCCTGCAGATCGCGGATCGAGACCGGATCCTTTGCGATGCCCCAGCCCAGTTCGTCCGTTTCCCCATGGGAATACCCGGCCTTGACCCCGCCGCCCGCCATCCAGAGCGCGAACGAATGGGGATGGTGGTCGCGACCCAGGCTCTTGGAGCCGTCGCGGGCCTCGTTCATGGGAGTCCGTCCGAACTCGCCGCCCCAAACCACCAACACGTCGTCGAGCATTCCCCGCCGTTTCAAATCCAGGATCAACGCGGCGGAGGCGCGGTCCACCTGCCGGCATTTCGACGGAAACGCCGACATCAAATCGTCGCCCGGACCCGTCCCGTGGATGTCCCAGCCCCAGTCGTAGAGCTGCACGTACCGCACGCCGCGCTCCACAAGCCGCCGGGCCAACAGCACGTTGCGCGCGAACCCGGATTCGCCCGGCTTCACCCCGTACAGGTCGAGGGTTTCCTGGGTTTCCTTCGAAATATCGGTGGCTTCGGGCACGGACATCTGCATGCGAAACGCGAGTTCGTACTGCTCGATGCGGGTGAGCGTCTCGGGATCGCCCGTGCGCACCGCCTCCTCCCGATTGATCCGCTCCAACGCGTCGAGGCTGCGCCTCCGGCTGGCGCGGTCCATCCCGGCCGGATCCGAGAGGTACAGGATGGGGTCGCCGCTGGTGCGGCACTGCACGCCTTGGTGCACCGACGGCAGGAAACCGCTGCTCCAGAGACTCTTTCCGCCGGTCGGATCGGTCCCCCCCGACACCAGCACCACGAACCCGGGCAGGTTTTGGTTTTCCGTGCCTAGGCCCCAGGTGATCCACGATCCCATCGACGCGTTCCCGGGAAATGCCGCCCCGGTGTAGAGGAACATCTCCG
>JBJTRZ010000042.1:0-7029 GCA_046076415.1 Armatimonadota bacterium | reverse complement strand
CGAATCCCGCTCGGCGTGCTCCCGTGCCCGACAACGTGGTGGCGCTGTTCTTCCATCAACTCAAAGCGTTGCTGCTCGCCGGCTTCACGGTGGGCGGGGCGCTCGCGGATCTGGGGCCACGGACCGCCAACGTTCGGCTGCGCGAAGCCTGTGCCCGCATGGCCTCCGCCACGACGTCGGGTGCCGGTTTCGCCGATGCGTTGGCGAACGAGCCGGGGCTGTTCCCCCCGGGGACCACGGGGTTGGTGGCGGCGGGCGAGGCGGGCGGCTTCCTGCCGGAGGCTTGCGCCGAGATCGCCCTTTCCGCCGAACAGGCGCTCGCCATTCGGCGCGGAATGTGGTGGGTTTCGCTGCTGATCTGGCAGTCCGTTTGGAGCGTGCTCCTGTTCCAACCGATCTTTGGCAGCCTTGATTTCGAACAGCCCATGCGCACGTTGGCGAACTACGTCCACGCGCTGCTCGTGCGGGTTTTGCCGATCGGAGTCGCTCTGCACGGGGTGACGTTCGCCGCGGGTTGGTGGATGCGCACCGAGGCGGGGGCACCGCTCCGCGAACGGGCGGTCGAACTTGTGCCCGTGCTGCGACGCTGGGAACGCGCTCGGGCGCTTTCGTCGTTCACGCGTGTCCTTCGCCGGCTCTTGCGTTCGGGCATCTCCCCGGCCACGGCCTATCGGGGTGCGTGCGCCGCGGTCGCCAACGACCGGTTGCGGGCGCGATTCCTGGCGGGTGCGGAAATCCTCGACCGCGCGGGAGGCATCGACGGCGCGCTTGGGGCGACGGGATTGTTGCCGCACGATCCCCTCCAATTGCTGGTGACGGGCCAGCGGACGGGCACGTGGGACGATGCGCTCGACAAGGTGGCTGCGCGTTTCGAGGACGAAGCGGCGGAATCCTTGGAGGCGGTGCGCCGCGCCCGCAAGCGCTTCGGTATCCTGTTGACATTGGTCACCACCGGATACATCACCATTGCGGGAACCGACGGGGCGTTTCGCACCGCGTTCCGATTCGCGGATCATTTGTTGGAACCCTGACCCCATGCCGACTTTCCAGTACCGTGCCACGGAGAAGAACGGGCAGCCTATCGAGGGCCGCCTCGATGCCACCGATGCCAGCGCGGTCGCCGTCGAACTCCGGAATCGGGGGCTTCTCCCGACACGGATCGAAAAGGCGGATGCCGCCGCATTGGCGACGCTGGAGGCTCCGGGCACGGCACCGCGCTCCGCTTCGCCCACGGCGAAGGTCGGGGCACCTTCGCGCATCGAACTCGCGCCGTTCCTGAACGCGGTTCCCCTCACCGATCTTTCGGCGATGTACCGCCAACTCGCCACGCTGCTGCACGCGGGCGTGCCGATGCTCCAAGCCGTCACCACCCTGGCCCGCCAGACCCGGCAGCCGCGACTGCGCGCCGCGCTCGAGGATGCTGCCGCGCGCGTTTCGGCCGGACAACCGTTTTCGGCAACCATGGAAGCCCATCCGGGCCTGTTTTCCACCATGCAGATCGAACTGATCCGTGCCGGCGAGATGGGTGGAATGCTCGAGACCATGTGCACGCGAATCGCGGCCTATCTCGAACGCGAGAACGAGATTCGTCGCAAACTCAAACGCGAGACCCTCTATCCCAAGATCGTCCTCGTGCTCGCGTTCATCGTCACCGGCATCGTCGGCTTCGCCGGGGCGGGTTTCGGCCAGCAAGGGCTCGAGGTGGTCAAGGCCAAGTTGTGGTTCGCCGCGATGTTCGCGGGCGTTTCGCTCGGGATCTGGTGGCTGGTGCGTTTCCTCAACCAACTGCCCGCGTTCGGAGCCGCTTGGGATTATGTGAAAATGCTGATTCCCGGTGCCGGCGGGGTGTCGCGACGTTACGCGACGGCCCGGTTCACCCGTGCGCTGGGAACCCTCTACGCGGCGGGCGTCTTCCTTCCACGCGCCGTCGAAATCGCGGGACGGGCGTGCGGCAACCGCGCCATCGGTCAGCGCATGGTGGACAACTCGCCCATCCTGATGCAGGGGGGCGGACTTACCGCAATGCTCCAGGAATCGGGTCTGCTCGATCCGATGGCCGTTCAGATGGCCCGGACCGGCGAGCAAACGGGCAGTCTCGACGAAATGATGGACAAGGTGGCGGATTATCTGGAGAGCGATGCCGACGTCAAAGCGCACCAGCTCGCCGTGGGCGCCGGAGTCGCCGCGCTCCTGATCGCCGCGGTCGTCGTGGGAATCGTCGTCATTTCGTTCTACTCCGGTTACATGGGCGGAATCATGCAAACGGGGAACGGCTGAGATGGCGGCCGTGCCCGACCATTACGCGTGCCTCGGCGTGCCCGAGTCCGCCACGCTCGAGCAGATCAAGAAACGGTACCGGGAGCTGGCCCGCACGGCGCATCCCGATGTGAATCCGGGCGACGACGGGGCGGCCCGCCGGTTCGCGGATGTCAACGACGCGTACCGGGTGCTTTCGGATCCGGACAAACGGCGGGTCTACGATGCGGAACGATCGGTCGCCGCGCGTTCGGCGGCCCGCCGCGCCACGCCGCCCTCCGGATCGACCGCGCGCCCCGCGCAACCCGCCAGGCCGGCGAGCTCCGCCACCACCGCGCCCGGCCGTCCCTCCTCGCCGGCGCAGGTCGAGGCGGAACGGTTGGTGGAGGCCGCCCGCAACGCGTTTCGGCAAGGACGCATGTCGGAAGCCAAACTGCACGCCACGCGGGCCCTTGGCTACCACAGCCGCAGCCCGGCCGCCCACGAGATCCTCGGCGACGTGCATCGGCAACAAGGCCGCATCGACGACGCGTTCAAGCATTACACGTTCTGCCTGCAGTTCGATCCCCGCAATCCCCGTGTGGCCGAGCGCCTCGATCGGCTCGCCCGGGAAGCCGACTGGCGCCGCTCCCGCGAGTCGGGTGGCCGTTTCCCCCGCGAACGTCGTCCGCTCGCGATGGTGTTGGTCAACTACTTCGGATATGGATCCGCCGGCATCCTTTCCGTGGTCGCGGCGCTGTCCAAGGACCCGATCGCCGACAAACTGCAGTTCGGGCTGGTCGATTCGTGGACGCCGTTGCACCTCGGTTTGATGGTGGCCTCCGGATTTCTGCTCGGCGCGACCCAGTCCGTCGCCGGGACCGTGCGCCGGCTCGAGGATGACTTCCTGCTCTCCGGGGGGGCGGGCGCGCGGGGTGCCACGCCCATGGGCCTGCTCATGTTCGTTTTGGGAGCGCTGCAGTTCTATGTGGCGGCGCTTTTGCATCTCGCCACGGCGCTGTTTCAAGAGACCCTGCATCGGTCCCTGGTCTGGACCTATGGCACGGTGCTGGCGGCGATGTGCGCGTACGCGATCGGCAACGACCTGGCGACCGGGCAAACCCTGCTGTGGGGCGGGAATGTCATCTTCGTCGCCCACTTCTTTGGTAGGTTTCTCGGCGATTTCTTCCGCCAAGACTAACGGCGGTCCGGCCGGGAACCGTCTTTCGCGCGGGCCGATCGCCACTCTTCCGGAGTGTTGGCCGAGGTGAACGGGGCATGGAGGTCGGCGGGCACGCGGATCTCCACGAAATCCAGCGCCGCGGTGCACCGTATCACCGAGCCGTCCCCAGCCTGCAACCGCGCGCGCACTACGGGCAGCGCGCTCGACCGCCAGATCGATATCAACGGTTCGGGCCGTCCGTCCAGCACGGCCACCGCGCCCGCCCGCTCATTGGGAAGATCGCGCGCGGCGGCGAACAACCAGGCCATCGCCGCAGGATCCATCGCGGGGTGGTCCACGGCCAACACGGCCAGGGTGCCGTCGATCGCGGCCAGCGCGCCGGCGATGCCGCCCAGCGGCCCCGAATCCGGCAACCAATCCTCCACCCGAAGTACGGCGGCATCGGTCCCCGCCAGTGGTCCCGGTCGGCCCGCCAAACACACCGGATCGAAGCCCGCGGCGCGACCGAGCCTCAGCAACCGGGCCGCCATCGGTTCGCCGTCGATCAGGATCATGGCCTTGTCGCGGCCCATCCTGCGGCTCGCACCGCCCGCCAGCACCACCAGCCCGATCGTCACGGCACCACCCTACCATGGGCGGTGGTAGGATCGGTGCAGGAGGATCCCATGACCCGTTCGCTCGCCTTGTCCGCCGCCATCCTCGTCGGCACCGCCGTTTCGTTC
Organism: Armatimonadota bacterium; assembly: GCA_046076415.1. Classification (GTDB taxonomy): domain Bacteria; phylum Armatimonadota; class Armatimonadia; order Armatimonadales; family Armatimonadaceae; genus CAIRTT01. Next base: position 2,889 of record JBJTRZ010000042.1, on the reverse strand, counting down.
GCCGCGCCGTGCCGCGCGCAGGCCCAGCCCCAAGCCACGAACACCGCTCCCAAGGCGGCCAGCCCCGCGCCCGCGGAGCAATTGCTGGCCAAGGCGAAGGCCGAGGCCCGCGCCAGCGGCCGAACGGTGTTCGTGCGCTTCACCGCCTCATGGTGCGGTTGGTGCCATTTGATGGAGAAGACCCTCGACGAACCGGCGGTCGCCGAACTGTTCCGCAAGCACTACGTGGTGGTGACGCTCGACGTGCTGGAGCAGGGCGCGAAGAAGGCGCTGGAAAACCCCGGCGGCGAGGGTGTGATGAAGGCGCTGGGCGGGGAGGGTCAAGGAATCCCGTTCTTCGCGGCGGTCGCGCCCGACGGAAAGAAGATCCTCGACTCGCGTTTGATGCCCAAGGATCAGAACATCGGATGCCCGGCCACGCCCGAGGAAGTGGCCGCGTTCGGTGGATTCCTCGAAAAGACGGCACCCCGACTCTCCGCATCCGACCGCGCCGCGATCCTCGCGCGCTTCACGGCCAACGCTCCCAAGCGCTGACCTGCCGCGTCGAAGCCGCCGGTGCTCCCGGCGGCGTCAGCGAGCGCCGTTCGCGCGCCGGGCCTTCCACGCGTCCACGTACTTGCGGGCTCGCGGGTTGTCCTCGCGCCACCGGGGTTCGGCGGCGGTGTCGGCGATCATGACGGTGCCAAGGGCGATGGCGCGGGCCACCTTTTCGAGGTTCGCCGGGTCGATCTTGTCCCACGTGTCGGACGGCTGGTGGTAGTCGGGGTAGATGAACGCGGTGCAGAGGGTGTGGGCCGGCACTCCCAAATCCGCGAGCGCCTGATTGTCGGACCGCCCGAAGAACGCGTCGCTGTTGCGCGGGTGCTTGACCACGGCGACGCCGGTCGCCTTGCCGGCCTCCGCGAAAATATCGCCCACATCGCTGTAATCGAACCCGGTCATGGCCGCGCCGGCGATGCGCGGGCCCTCCGTGTCGTCCGTGCGCCCGATCTGCTCCAAGTTGATCTCGGCCACGGTCTTTTCAATGGGGAACAACGGATTGCGCCCGTAATGGCGGGATCCGAGCAGTCCGCGCTCCTCTCCGAAGAAGGCCATGAAGACGATGGTGCGCTTGGGTGCGACGGGCATCGCGGCGATGGCGGCGGCGAGTTCGATCACTCCCACGGTTCCCGAACCGTCGTCGTTGGCCCCGTTGTAAAGCAGATCCTTGCCCTGATCCTCGGGGCGGGTCGCCGGACGGATACCCACGTGGTCGTAGTGCGCGGTCACCAGCACGACGGTGTCGCGCAGGACGGGATCCGAGCCGCGCACCACGCCAACGACATTGCGCACCTTCGCCGGGGTGTCGGATCCGCGCGCGGCCAAGGTCGAGGTCTGGAAATAACCGTCGTCGCCGACCGGTTCCAATCCCGCGCGCCGGAACTGCGCCGCGATATATTCGGCGGCGAGGTCGAGTCCGCGGGACGGGGTGGCGCGACCCTCGAGCAGGTCGGATGCCAGGAACGACAAATGTCCTTGCATCGACCTGCCTGAAATCCGGTCCAGCATCGCCTTTCGGTCGCGGTCGATACGGGCCTTCCACGGGAACGGGGGCCCGGCCGCGTGGGCGGTGGGCGGGAGGGTCGACGCGGCGAGGGAGGCGAATGCGGCGCGGAGCACCACGCGCCGGGAGAGGGAGCGAACGGGCATGGCTCCCCGTTCGCCGCGGCCGTCGAAGGAACCTGCCGCGGCGCCGGCAAGAACGGTCAGCGGGCGGGGCGCAGTCGCACGGTCGCCGAACGAATCCAAACGCGACTCTTGGCCTCGAATCCGGAATCCATGCCGAGGGTGATCCATACCCGTCCGTCGACATCGCTGCGCACCGGAATGGAACGCGTGGGGAGCAGCCATTTGGATTCGGGCGCCTTGCGCGTCGCACAGTCGGTGTTCGACGAGGCGATGGTGCCCGGCACGTCGCTGGAATTGCCCGGCTGCGATTGATTCCCGCGTTCGAGGTTCAAGCGACGCATGCCTTGGAAATCGACCACGGCCGGTTCCGTCGCGGAGGCCATCGACACGATCCACACGCTTTCCCCGGGCGAGCCCCCGACTCCGGCGCAGCCGGTGGGGGTATCGGTCACGATCTCAACATCGATGGCGGCCAGGAAATCGGTGGAAGCGGGCAGGCCCGCGATCGCCTGGGATGCGTACAGCAACAAGTCGTCGCTGCGATTGGTGCCCTCGAGCAGCAGGCCGTTTCCGGTGAACGGTGCCGGCAGCAGTTCCGTCCGCACCACGGCGTCGGGTGGGGCGGTCTCAAGCGTGAAATCGGCCGACCCAACGGTCCAAGGTCCCGCCATCGGCAAGCGAATTGTCCGCACGTTCCCCGCACCGCCGCATCCAGCCGCACCCATCAGCGCGATCGCCAAACCGGGCACGAAACGACATTTCCGTGGAGCCATCCGCACCTCCCGAAACGAATCCAGCCTCGCACTGATTCGACCGTGCGGACACGACGATCCTTCAGAGCGCGAACGAAGCGTAGACCGAACCCTATGGCGGGTTTACCGAGGTGAACCGGAACCCAGCCCGTCGAACTGTTCCACTTTCCCTCCGATCCTGCGCAGCGTCGCAATCGAGCGGCCGAGGAACCCGCGCGGGTTCGGGCCATGCATCGACGACTCGAGGAAATCCGGCGGTCGGGACGGACGCGGGGTCGGTCGAGCGCGCCGGGTTCCGGTTCACCTAGGTAAACTCGCCATAGGGTTCGGTCCACGCTTCGTTCGCGCTCTGAAGGATCGTCGTGTCCGCACGGTCGAATCAGTGCGAGGCTGGATTCGTTTCGGGAGGTGCGGATGGCTCCACGGAAATGTCGTTTCGTGCCCGGTTTGGCGATCGCGCTGATGGGTG
>JBJTRZ010000041.1:0-7003 GCA_046076415.1 Armatimonadota bacterium | reverse complement strand
TCGATCGCGCGCGATTCGCGGTGAAGGGAACATTCGCCCACCCCGACACGCCGGTGTCCGCGGGCGACGAGGTGGCGGTGCTGCCGCCGATGAGCGGAGGCTGACATGGTGTTGCTCACAACCGCCCCGCTCGACCCCCGTGCGGCCGAGGACGCGGTGTCGCGGCCCGAGGACGGTGCGGTGGTGTGCTTCACCGGGGTGGTGCGCAACCATTCGAAGGGGCGTGCCGTGGTCGGGTTGGAATACCAAGCCTACGAGCCCATGGCGCGCACCGGACTCGCGGCCATCGTGGACCAGGTGCGCCTGCGCTGGGGACTCGCCTGCGCGATCCACCATCGCCTTGGCCCCGTCGCCGTCGGCGAGGTGGCGGTCGTGGTCGCCGTGGCGTCCCCGCACCGCGCGGAAGCCTTCGACGCGTGCCGCTGGGCGATCGACACGCTCAAGCACGATGTTCCGATTTGGAAAAAGGAACACGCGCTCGATGGCACGTTTTGGATCGAGGGCGAGGACGCCCTGCCGGCGGCGCCGTGAAGCCCATGCCCGCCGGATTGGTCCTGGCTCCGATGGAGCGGGAGCATGTCGCGGCGGTGCATGCGTTGGAACACCGGCTCTTCCACGGGGGGTGGTCGTTGGACGCCTATCTCGGCGAACTCGGGAACCCATCGTCGCTGTGGTGGGTCGCCGCCCGGGACGGACGCGTGCTCGGCTTCGGCGGGTTGTCGGTGATCATCGACGAAGCCCATGTGACGTCCCTGGCGGTGGAGCCGGAAGCCCGCGGGCTCGGAATCGGCGAGCGGCTGTTGGTGCGGATGCTCGCGGATGCGGCGCAGCGCGGGGCGGTACGGGCAACGCTGGAGGTGGCGGCGCGCAACACGGTGGCGCAAGCCCTGTATCGCAAACTCGGCTTCGAACACGCCGCGATCCGCAAAGGCTATTACCCGGACGGCGACGACGCCGACATTCTGTGGGCCCACGGTTTGGATGGCGCGCCATGGCGGGACCGCTTCCTCGAAATCGTGGCCGCGTCCCGGCCATGACGATGCGCCGCGCGGTGGGCGTCCTGCTGCGGTGGTTGCCACCCCTGGTGGTTGCCGGATGCGCCTTGGTCCTGGCCGGCCCGATCGGCGGGTACCCGGAAACGTGGGCGATGCTGCGCCGAATCCTGGATGGGCTCGCGCCGGGACACGCCCCGATTTCCGATTACGGGGTGACGCTCTACCAACTCAACGAAGCCGTGCGCCGGCTTGCCCACGCGCTCCTCGCGTGCGCCGTCGTGGTGGCCGTCGACCGCGGGCCAGCCTCGCGCCTGCCCGCGGCCCGCCGTATCCCGGTGTCGATCCTGTCGGCGGCCGGGATCGCGGCGCTGGCGGCCGGAATCCGATCGCTGGTGGAAACGCGCCATGTCCGCCCGGAGCAATGGCTGCCCACCCTCGCCGGCATCGTGCTCGGAACGGCTTGGATCGCGCTCGGGGCCGGTGTGCGCGCCGCCGTGCGTTGGTCGGAGGACCGATCGTTCGAAAGGAAGGCGGGGGAGTCGGTCCACCCGCCGGAAGCGCCTTCCGAAGACTAACGCGGCGCGGCGAAATGCCGGGTATCGCAGGAGGAAACCCCGCGGCCGTGGAAGGTTTCCCCGCCATGACACCCATGATCGCCGCTCTGCTCCTCGCCGTCCCCTCGCTCCTCCAGCACCCGATTCCGCCCGACGGAAAATTCATTCCACCCGTCGGAATGACGATCCCGGACACGGTTCGCACGGCGCTGCTCGCCGACGCCGAAGTCTTGGGCAAGCGCATCGCCGCGCTCAAGGCGAAGTCCGATCTGTGGCCCGACATCGAGATCCACCGCAAGGCGGTCGAATGGGCGCTGCGCGACAACACGGTCTACAACGCCGGAGAACTGGCCGCGGCCAAGGAATTGCTCGACGAAGGCAATCGACGGGCCGACGCGCTCGAGAAGGGCGAGGCACCGTGGAATTCCCAGACCGGCCTGGTGGTGCGCGGCTACATCAGCAAGCTCGATGGGTCGGTCCAGCCCTACGGATTGGTGGTTCCCGCGAATTGGGACCCGAAGGGCACCCACCAACATCGCCTCGACTTGTTTTTCCATGGCCGGGGGGAAACCCTCACCGAACTGTCGTTCCTGGCCCAGCGACGCCGCTCGGGTGGGGAGTTCCTTCCCGCCGGCGCGTTCGTGCTGCATCCCTACGGACGGTTCTGCAACGCGAATCATTTGGCGGGCGAGGTGGATGTCTTCGAGGCGCTCGACGATGTTCGAAAGCGATACCGCATCGACGATGATCGCACGGTGATCCGGGGCTTTTCGATGGGCGGCGCGTCGACCTGGCATCTCGCGGTCCATCACCCTGATCGCTGGGCCGCGGCGGCACCGGGCGCGGGATTTTCCGAAACTCCCGATTTCGTCCGGGCGTACGCCGACGGGCGAACGTTTCCCGAGTGGCAGGTCCAGCTTTGGAAGCTCTACGACGCCACGGATTGGGCGAGCAACCTGCTCAACCTCCCGACGGTGGCCTACGACGGCGAGAAGGACGGCCAGAAGCAGGCCGCCGACATGATGGAGAAGGCGCTCCGCGCGGAAGGAATGTCCCTGACGCGGATCACCGGGCCGGGGACCGGCCACTCCTACCACCCCGCGAGCAAGGTCGAAATCGACGCGTATGTCGACAAGGCGGTGGCGCCCGGGCGTGCCAAGGCCCCGCGAGAGCTGAAATTCACGCTTTGGACGCTCCGGTACAACCGTCACTACTGGGTCGTGGTCGACCGATTGATCGAGCACTGGAAGAAGGGGCGGGTGGATGCGGAGCGGGATGCCGGAGATTCGGTGTTGACGGTCACCACAAGCAACATCGCCGCGTTTTCGCTCGCAACGCCCCGGATCCCCCGCAGCGTCGTGATCGATGGCCAGCGCCTCGCGCCCTCCACACGCTATGTTCGCGACTCCGCCGGCACCTGGGGACCCGCGTCGCGCACCAAGGCCGGCCTCGCCAAGGTGCACGGGCTGCAAGGCCCCATCGACGATGCGTTCCTGGAACGGTTCGTGTTCGTGCGACCCACCGGCAAGGGATTGACGGCCACCGGGGACACGTGGGCGCGCACCGCGATGAACAAGGCGGTGTTCGAATGGCGGCGAACGTTCCGCGGAGAGGCGCAGGTCGTGGACGACACGGCGGTGGATGGGGCGCTGGTGCGCGACGCGAATCTGGTGCTCTGGGGCGACCCGCGATCCAACGCCGTGTGGCGGCGCATCGCCGACAAACTGCCGGTGCGTTGGACCGACGCCGGGTTGGTGGTGAACGGAAAAACCTATCCCACGGGCGAGGCCGCTCCCGTGCTCGTAATCCCGAATCCGCTCAACCCCAAGCGCTACGTGGTGCTCAACAGCGGGCTCACGTTCCACGAGCACCAAGCCGGCAACAACGCGCTGCACACTCCGAAGCTCCCGGACTGGGCGGTGCTCAAGATGGCCGACGGGCCGATGCAGGTGCTCGACGCCGGGTTCTTCGACGAATCGTGGGGGTGGAAGCCCCGCCCCTGACGGTTCACCGCGCCGCCGGGGTGCCGGGCCGATGGTCCGGCAACCCGCGCGCAAGCCACCACGCCACGCCCGAAAGCGCAAAGGCACCGATGAACGGGGCCGGGAGGCCCCACAGGCGCACCGCCCAACCGCCGGCGAGCGGAAGCAGCAGCGACGGCAGCGCGGCGACGTTCATCACGGCGATCGCTTCCGTTTCGTTTTCCCCGCTGCGGTGGATGGTCTGCAGCGATTGGTTCAGCGAGGCGGACCATGCGCCTCCGACCGCCCCGGCGATCAGATAGGCCAAAAGGTAGGGGGCGAGTCCTCCGCCGAACCAAATGCCGAAGAGCGCGGCGGCCGAGGCGCCGGCCCCGAGGCCGTAGGCTCCGACCAATGTTCGGCGCGGCCCGTGCCGATCGGTGAGCCTTCCCCAAAACGGAGCGCCCACGAGTTGGCCGACCACGGAGGCCACCAGGAATAGTCCGGCCGTTCCATCGCCCCCGAGGCGACCCACCCAGGGCTCGAGCGGGGGCGGCACGTGCAGGTCGAGCGTCCGCGCCGCGTGCGCCAGGAAGGGAATGGAGCCGCCCACCCCGCCCGCGAGGATGCCCGCGCCCGCGAGGCGGATCAGCGACGGATTGCGGCCCAGCACGCCGGGCAGGCGCCGCAGGTAGGTGCGGAACGAACCGCGCTGCGACGGTGGGGCGGGCACCGTGCCGGCTTCGGTCATTCCGGCAAGGCCGAGGCCGGAGAGCACCAATGCGAGGAAAGCCGCGAGCACGATGGCGCCGAAGTTCCTCGGAGGAGCGAGCAACGTGCCCGCCAAGAGTGGCGTCAATGCGAAACCGGCGCCGAACCGCACCGCCCCCCCGATGGCGTCGATGGCCGCGAACACCCGCCCCCGCACCGAAGTTGGAATCGTGCGGCCGATGAGCGCGGTCCACGCCACGGTGCCCATCCCATCGCCGGCCCACGCCGCCATGTAGGCGAGGGTGAACGCCGCGATGGCGAGCCGGGGATCGGCGAGGGCGCCCCCCACGGCGATGGCGGCCGGCAACAACGGGATCCGGCTGGCGAAGACCACCGCGAGCAGCGAGGGCAGCAGGCGCGTGCGGCCCTGGAACCACCATCCGGCAAGGATCGGGGGAAGCACGAACGCCGCTTGCTTCAACGTGAGCACGGCGCCGAGCACCGATTCATCGCCCCCGAGGCCGCGCACCATGACCGGCAGCACCGTGCCGGTATCGAGGCACGCCAGCGCCAGATTGAAGAACGTGACATCGACCACCAGCGCCGCGATGTTGCGGCGCACGGGGCCGTCGGTAACGTTCAAAAACCTGTCAGCGGGCGGTGGCGCGCAGGGATTCGAAAAGCGGGATCGCCCGATCGATCAGCAGCACGCGCTCCACGTAGGCGGCGAGCGCCAACGCCTCCACTTCGTTGCGGGGCGCCTTCGACGGGTTCGCGGCGTACTTCTTCGGCACGCGCTTGCCCCCGAACAAGCTGTCGCTCTGCTTCTGCACTTCGTTCTTTTGGGTCTCGTCGAGCACCGCAATGGACACGGCGAGGAGATCGGCCACGGCCTTGCGGCGGGCTTCCGCGAAGCGCTTCTCCATCTCCGCGTTCGTGTCCGCCACCTTCTTTTCGTCGTCGGCCGACGGCAAGGTTCCGGACACCGCGCCGGTGCGCAGTTTGGTCAGGAAGGGTTCAACCGTCTTGAGCGCCTCGTCGTCGAGCTTGAGCTGACGCACGGCCTCTTCCTGGGCCGCTTTCATCAACGGAAGCAGGCGATCGATTTGGCTCGCGCGCAACTTCAGTGGAACGATGGATTGCAGCAAAATGATGTCGGCGATCGCGTCGCGCGCACGGACCGCTTCCGCGGAAGGCTTGATCGGCGGCGTTTGGGGAGCGGACGTGACGATCCCGGCGACGAAAAGGAGAAGGAAGGCGCTCGACATACCGCCCCATTCTACCCGTACCGAGGCGCTGGTAACGAGGTCGGGCCAACGACGACGGCCGACCCCCTGTCGTTCGGGATAGAATTGACGCCAACGGAGGAACCATGGCGGTTCACGCATTGCTGCGGCGCGCGACACTGGGATTCGTGGTGCTGTGGGCGGCGACGGCGCCGGCCACCGCGACCCCCGCGAACAAGGCGGCCCTCGAGGGTCGGTACGGCTCGGTGCTGCCCTCCCGCATGGCGGCGTGCGTCGCCTGCCATTCGGCCAACCCGGTCGGGAAACTTCCGGTCGATCTGGCGCATTTTCCCCACAATCCGTTCGGGGAACGTTTGGCCGCGCTCGGAAAACAGTGGAGGGCCGAGGGGCGACGTTCCGATATCGATCGCCGCATCCGCGAAATCGCCGGCGAGGACTCCGATGGCGATGGCGTGGCGAACGAAACGGAATTGCTGCTCGGCACCTCGCCGGGCAACGGCCGGGATGTTCCCTCCACCAAGGCCCTCCTCGGCATCGGGCGGGTACGGGCGGCGTTCGACGCCTATCGCGCGCGCTACCGATGGCAGCCGTTCGAGCGGGTCGAGCGCCCCGCGGTCCCCCGAATCGCCGGTTGGCCGAAGCGGGCGAATCCCATCGACGCGTTCCTCGATGCCAAGCGCGCGGCCGTCGGAACCAAACCCCACGCCCCCACCGATCGCGCGGCGCTGCTGCGCCGCGCCTCCCTCGACCTGACCGGACTCGCGCCCACGCCCGAGGAAACCACGGCCTTCCTCGCCGACACCCGGCCCGGAGCGTGGGAACGCGCGGTCGATCGCCTGCTTGCGTCCCCCAGGTACGGCGAACGTTGGGCGCGGCACTGGATGGATATCTGGCGCTATTCCGACTGGGCGGGTTGGAACGATGGCGGGCAGATCCGCGACAGCCAGCCCCACATCTGGCGCTGGCGCGACTGGATCGTGGAATCCCTGAACGCGAACACGGGCTACGACGCGATGGTGCGCGCGATGCTCGCGGCGGATGAACTGCAACCCGACGACGCTTCGGCGCTCCGGGCCACCGGGTTCCTGGCGCGCAATTACAAACTCCTCAGCCGCGAGCAGTGGATGGAGGACACGGTCAACCATACGTCGCGCGCCTTCCTGGGCATCACCCTCCACTGCGCCAAGTGCCATGCGCACATGACCGACCCGATCCCGCAGGAGGAGTACTACCGCTTCCGCGCGATCTTCGAGCCCCACAAGGTGCGCGCGGACCGCGTGCCCGGCCAATCGGACACGACCAAGGACGCGTTGGCGCGGGTCTACGACGCGGAACCGGCCACACCGACCTATCTCTTCCACCGAGGAGACGAACGCAACCCGGACAAATCCGCCGTGATCGTGGCGGGAACTCCGGCCGTGCTCGGCGGCACGTTCCAGGTGCGGGAAATCCCGCTGCCGCGGACCGCCTGGCAGCCGGAAACACAACGTGCGGTGGTCGACGAGGATCTGGCCGCGGGGCGCGCCGAGCTGGTC
>JBJTRZ010000040.1:0-1031 GCA_046076415.1 Armatimonadota bacterium | reverse complement strand
GGTGGAGGTCGACATCGCGGCGAAGGATGTCACCGGCGACTTCCGGTGCGCGGGAGTTCCGCTCCCGGCCAGCGACGCGAGCCTCCGCGCCCTCGCCGGTGCCGGCCTGCTGTGTTCGAACGCCGAGATTCGCGCCGATCCAGAAGGCGATTGGAGCGTTCGCGGCGATCCCACGGAGGGCGCCCTGGTCGTATTCGCGGCCAAGACCGGCATCGACCCGGCGGAGCACCGGCGACGGCATCGGCGCGACGCGGAACGTCCCTTCGATCCGGAGCGTCAGCGGATGGCGACCCGGCACCGGGGACCGGATGGCGCGACCCGGGTCCTGGTCAAAGGGTCTCCCGAAGCCGTGGCGCACCTGTTGGTTGGCGGCACCGACACGCGGCTTGGGCGCGAGGCCCGCGCGGCGGCGGATCGCATGGCCGGCGACGGGCTGCGCGTGCTGGCGGTCGGGGAGGTCGACGGCGATCCGTGGGAGGATGGAGTTTCAGGGGAACGGCTGCGCGGAAAGGTGCGCCTGCTCGGGATCGTGGGCCAATCGGATCCCCCGCGCCCGGAAGCGGCCGATGCGGTGGCGCGGTGTCGCCGCGCCGGCATCCGGGTGGTGATGGCGACCGGCGACCACCGCGGGACGGCGCGGACGATCGCGCGGGAACTTGGCCTGCTGGGCGCCGACGACCGGGTGGTCGACGGGGCCGAGCTCGACGCGATGGGCGAGGAGGAATTGCGCGATGCCCTCGGCGGCATCGCCGTGTACGCCCGCGTGCAACCCGCCCAGAAACTGCGCATCGTCGCCGCGCTGCAGGCCGCCGGCGAGGTGGTGGCGATGACCGGGGATGGCGTGAACGATGCGCCGGCGCTCGCCCGCGCCGATGTCGGGGTGGCGATGGGGCGGCGCGGGACCGAGGTGGCGCGCGCGGCCTCCGACATCGTGCTGGTGGACGACGACATCTCCACGCTGGTGGAGGGGGTTCGCGAGGGGCGCGTGGTGGCGGACAACCTGCGCCGCGTGATCCTGTTTTTGGTGTCGA
>JBJTRZ010000039.1:0-7788 GCA_046076415.1 Armatimonadota bacterium | reverse complement strand
TTCCGCCCTGCGATGATTCCGCGCGGTGCACCACGGGCGAGCCGCACTGGATCGTTTCCGCCGAGGATGCGCGCCGCCGGTTCCATGCGGGAAGCCGCATCGACGGCCGGTTGCCGGTGTCGGGGGCGACACGCCGGCCGGGGTTCGTGACGCTCGAGGAATGGCGCTCCGGCCTGCGCGGGCTGGGCATTTCGGCATCGGCGCCGCGCGACGCGGCGGTTGCGTTCGCCGAGCGCGTGGTGCGGACGGAACAGGGGCTGGTGCCGCGACTGATCGCTTCGGGAATAGCCGCCGGTCTGCTGCTGTTGCTGGGTGTCCGGTATCGAGGCACGAAATGGGGGCGCGCGTGCGCCCGGGCCGCGGCCGGATGCCCGTTCGCGCTGCATTTCGCGGGTGCTCCGGCGCCGGAGTGGCTTCCCGGGATCGTGCCGTGGGTCGGAGCGGCTTTCGTGCCGGTGCCGTGGACCTTGGCCTTTACTGCCGCGGCGGTGGGGATCGATCAGTGGGCGCCATCGCATTGGGGCGACTTTTCCCCGCTCCAGGGCTATTTCGGATCCGGTATCCGTTTCTACGGGGTTGGGAACGAAATGCTCGGGATCTTCCTCGGGGCGCTCGCGGTGTGTGTGCGGGCACGCCTCCGGCTTTGGGCCGCCTGCGCGGGCGTCGGTTTCTTTGGCGCGAGTTTCCTCGGCGCCGATTACGGAGCGGTCGTGGCGTTTGGCGGACTCGCGTCCTGGGATGTCCTGGCAAAGGTTTGGTCGGGTTGGTCCACGCGCCGAAGCCTGTGGGCGGTTCGCCTTGGTTTGTCCGTGGTGGGGGGCGTCGCCATCGCCGTCGGTGCCGCGTGGATCGATTCCCTCGGACCATGGGCTTCCCATGGCGGGCAAGCGATTCGCACGGCCGAGCGCTCGGGGCTTGGGCCGCTTGTCGACATTGTCGTTCGCAAACTCGCGATGAATTTGGAGATCGGAGTTCGACCCGCGACCCTTGCCGGTGTCGCCGGTGTCGTGCTCGTGGCGTGGATTGGACGAAACGTGCTGGCGCGGCGCGGTCCGGGGGAATCGGGCCCCGGTTATCTCGCGGGAGCCGTCGCCGCTGGATTGGTGTTCAACGATTCGGGCGTGGTGGTCGCCGCCATGGCGATGCTGCCTGCGTTGGCGATGGTGCCGGAGCGCGAGGTCCCGGCGAGTTCCATCCCGGATCGGCCCAAGTGACGCGACCCGGGATGGAAGGGCCGAGGAAGGCTCAGTCGGCTCGGTCGCGCAGGTTGGGAAGGAACGCCGCGAAGGGCACCGCAAGCACGAAGCATGCGGCCACCCAGAGCAGCGAAACGCGCAGGTCCTCGACCGGGCTCACGAGTTTGAACAGCACCGTTCCCGCAGCCGCCACGATGCGCCCGATGTTGTAGCAGAATCCCGCTCCCGTGGTGCGCAGCAGCACCGGGAAGAGCGGTGGCAAATACATCGTGAACAGGCCGAACACCCCCGAGAAGAATCCGACCACCGGGAGGCACCAATAGAGGGTGGCGAACGGCAGCGCATTCCGGAATGTCAGGAATTCGGCCACGAAGAATCCGGCGAGCATGATCAGGATCGCATTGCGGTAACCGAAACGTCGCGCAAGCCCGCCCGCGGCGAAGTTGCCCAGGATGGAGATGCCGATGGTCCACGCGAAGGCGGTGCTGGCGATCCGGGTGGCTTGGGTGGAGCCGAGCGCCTTCACTTCGGGCATTCCTTGGAGATACTGCAGGTTCCAGAACTGGAACGCCCACCAGCCGGTGAGGGAAAACGCGCAGACTCCGATGACCAGCCAGGTCGTGCGAGCGACACCGCCGCGGAAAAGATCGGCGACGGCGGGTTTGGGGGCCGCGTCGTCGGCGCGGGCGGCATGCCACTCCTCGGGCTCGGGGACGTGTCGTCGAATCCAGAAGACCAGAAACGCCGGCACGATGCCGACCAGGAACACCCAGCGGGGGGTGGAGGCCATCAGAAACGTGGTGAGGGTGGCGAGGAGCACGCCGAGGTTGACTCCGGTCTGCAGCACCGCAGCGATCCATCCGCGCCACTGTTTCGGCCAGGTTTCCGAGAGGAGGGCGGAGCCAACCGCCCATTCCCCGCCGATGCCGAGGGCGGCAACGAAGCGGAAGATCAGCAGATGCCACCACTCGGTCGAAAACGACGACAGGCCGGTGAAGACCGCGTAGGTGAGGATGGTGAGTCCCAGCGACCGGCTCCGTCCGATGCGGTCGCCGAGGAAGCCGAAAAACGCACCGCCCAGCGCCCAGCCGGTGAGGAACGCGGCTTGGATGATGGCGCTGTAGGTTTTGACCTCCGACGCGCTTTTGTCGGTGTGCAGGATCTCGGCGAGGAATGCGGCGGCGACGACGGTGTAGAGGTGGATGTCGAGTCCGTCGAAGAGCCATCCCAGCCAAGCGGCGATTCCGGAGCGCCACTGTCGTGGCGAGATCGATTTCAAGGACACGGGCGCGTCGGTCATGGGCCCATCTTAACCCGGTTCCGAAGCGCCCGCGGTCCCGAAGGCGCTATTTGGGGCGGTGCATTTCCGCATCCCCGCCGAGCAGCTGGATCAGGTTGATTTGGCCGCCGTGGTAGCAGAGGTTGCGGTAGGGAATCTCCAGAACGTCGGTGCCGCGCAGGGCGCGTCCGGCGAACGTATGCTCGCGCTCCAGGTCTTCGTCGGACATCGCTCGGTAGCAGGCCGCAACGCCTGCGAGCGTGGCTTGAAATTCCGCCAAGCCCTCTTCGAGGGTGGAGAACGTGCGCGCGGCGTGCATCGGATGGCCCTCCGGCGCCGTGCCTTGCCCGAACCCGGCGAGGACGATCCGGTTCACGGCAATGAACTCCGCGAGGAAGTCGACCACCGTGCGGGTCATGGCGCTGCCGGGGATGGGCGGAAGCCATTCGCGGTGCTCGGGGGAGGTTGTTTCCATCCAATAGGCGACGAATTGGCCGATTCCGAGGAGGCGATCGGCCATGTAATCCTGGATACGCATGGTGCTAGGATACCGCGGGGCGCCGATTGGCGGTTGCCGGCACCGAGTCGTAAGGTGGGGAACATGGATGCGACGGCCGATTGGGTGCGCGATCTCGATGTGGACGCGCTGGCGCGGTGGTACGGCACTCCGCTCCACATCCTGAGCGAAGCCCGACTCGCCGCGAATTTGGCCGCGTTGGCCAGCGTGCCCGAAGGTCCCTCCGGGATTGTGTTTCCCGTGAAGGCGAACCCGTCGCCGGGGGTGCTGCGCTTCCTCGCGGAGCGGGGCTGCCGCGCCGATTGCGCATCCGCCCACGAGGTGCGCCTGGCCCGGGAAGCGGGATTTCCGATCGAGCGGATTGTCTGCAATTCGCCCGCCCCCGATCCTGCTTGGTTCGTTTCGATGTGGATGGCCGGCGCGGTGGTGGTGGTGGATTCTCCCGAGGTGTTGCGGTGGATCGCCGAAGGATCCGGAGCGCCCCATCGACCACGGCCCGGCAAAGGCAAGGTGTTTGTTCGGGTGAACCCGCAGGGGGAGTTTCGGTACGGCGATCCCACCGCGTGGTCCCACTTGGTGGCGCACGCGTCCCCCCAAGGCAAATTCGGCATCCCCGCGGAGGAAATCGAATCGGTGTTGCAGGGGTTCCCGCTGCCGGTGGACGGTCTGCATGTCCACGTGGGCACGCAAATGGATCGAACCGAGGTGTTCGTGGCTGCGCGCGATCTTCTGCACGGGATTGCCGACCGGCTTCGCGAGGTATTCGGTCATCCGGTTTCGACGCTCGACCTTGGAGGCGGCCTGGGGATTCCGTTTGCGGGGAGTGTGCGATTCCCTTCGAACGACGAGTATGCGGAGGCGCTCGCCGATGGACGGCGCAAGGATTTCAACTCCTGGATCGCGCCCGGACAAGGCCTGGTGAGGGACGACCCGGCGATGTTGACGCGGGTGGTGGCGACGAAATCGATGCGGGGCAGGAAGTGGACCTTCTGCGATGTGGGATCCGACCAGTTGATGAAGGCGTCGCTGCTCGGGTGGCATCACAACGTGCGCCACCGGGGTGCGCGCTTGCCGATCGAAGGTCCCGATGCGGTGGGCGGGCCGCTCTGCTTCGCGGGCGATGTCGTGTTGCCGGCGACGTGTCTCGACGGGGTGGAGACGGGGGATCTGCTGTTGGTGGAATCCACCGGCGCCTACTGTTTCGCGCTGGCCAATCATTTCAACGGGCGACTCGGCCCTGCGCATGTTGCCGTGGCCCCCGATGGCACCGTCCGCAAGACGTTGGCGGCCGAGGGGTTCGAAGGCGACCACGCGGCGCGAGCCGGAAGTGTTTGAACCGACGTTTGGAACAGCGCAGTGAAGAAGGGTGAGGAAATGAACGAGGAAATCGTACCGCATCCCCCCATCGTGGGGATGGAAGAGTGGGAGGCACGCCGGGCCGAACTGCTGGTCGAGGAAAAGGCGATGACGCGGGCACTGGACCGGGTCAACGCGCGCCGTCGTCGATTGCCGATGGTCCTGCTCGACAAGGATTATCGCTTCCAGACGGCCGCCGGGGAAGTGCCGATGCACGTGCTCTTCGAGGGCCGTCGCCAGCTGATCATGTACCATTTCATGTTCGGGCCCAACGACACGGTGGGGTGCCCGGTTTGCACCGGCTACATGGCTGGGCTCGGCGACCTGTCCCACCTGGCCCGGCGCGACACCACCTTCTGCGTCGTGGGGCGCGCGCCCATCGAGCGCATTTTGGCGCACGCCGAGGCCACGGGAATCCGTTTTCCGTTCCACTCGTCGCTGGGCAGCGATTTCAATTTCGACCTCGGCGTCAGCGACGAGCGCGGTGAAGGCCAAGGGGTCAGCGTATTCTTCCGCCTCGGCGAATCGGTTTACCTCACTTACACCACACGTCAACGAGGAGTGGAATTGCTCTCCGGCGACACGGCATTCCTGGACATAACGCCCTACGGGCGCCAACAGGACTTCGAGGATTCCCCGCCCGGGTGGCCCCAGCGCCCGACCTACGGCTGATCCCACCAGGCGGAACCGAAAAACGCGCGAACTTGCCGGGAATCGGCGGTGTTCCAACACCATGACGCACTCTGTATTTTCTCGAAGGGCACTGCTGGTCGCGGTCCCGCTCGTGGCCGCGGCCGGCGTGGCGCGATGGCGTCACACCCACCGTCCGGTGCGGGATTTCCATGGCGGAGTGGATACGGCGCTGCTGGCCACCTCGGACCAACTCGACGCAATCGCACCGGGCGACCAGTTGGGGTTCCTGCTCGGCGAGTATCGGTCGGCCGATCCCGCCCGCCGATTCGCGGCGTTCGAACATCTGGTGGACCGCACGGAACCCGAGGTGGTGGACGTGGTGCGCTCGGGGATTCACGACAACTTCAGCCGGATCCGTCAGCGGAGCGTGGAGCGCCTGGTGCATCTGAACCCGCGCTTCGGCTGGGAGTTGCTGGTGGCGGCTTTGTCCGACGAGGACGACTGGGTGCGGGAGGCGGCGGCGAACCAATGTGCGTTGCTGATCGGCCGACCGGCGGGCAAGTCCGCACCCGCGAACCTGGTGCCGTCGCTGGTGCAAGCGGTGGCAGATCCGAGCGCCGCCGTACGGTCCGGAGCGTGCACGGCGCTGCGAAAACTTGCGGGAAAATCGGGTTCCGAGTGGCGACTCCGATCGTTCAGCAGTCCGGCCGAGGTTGGGGCGGTTGCGCGTCGCTGGCGGAAATGGCTGGCGGCCCGCCCGGAAGCGAACCTTCCGCTTGCGCCCTCGGTCCCGCCGTCGCGCATCGACCCCGGGCCGGAGTTCTCGATTTCCGGCCTCGACGGGGCGATCCACGCGTCCCGCGCGCTTCGTGGCCGTCCGGTGGTCGTCCATTTCTGGGGGACTTGGTGCGGCCCATGCGTTCACGAAATGCCGGATTTGGAAGCCGTGCATCGTCGGCGCGGGGATTCGGTCCACTTCGTCGGGGTGGCCGTCGCGGAAAAGGGGGGAGCCGACTCGGTTCGGGATTGGACCCGGCGGCACGGCATCACGTTTCCGCAGGCCCTCGCCACCGATGCGACGACGGAGGCGTTCGGCGATATCCGGGAAGTCCCGGTGACGTTCCTGCTCGACGGCCAAGGGAGGCTGCGTCGCCGCTGGGATGGGGAACGTCTCGGGCAGGCGATCGACGACGCGATCACGGCGGTGCTGGGATGACGCGGACGTGCCGTGGCTGCGACCGCCGGGTCACGGCAGGGCACTGGTCGCGATCCCCCGGGTGGTCCGGTCGAGCCAGCCGAGGTGGCGCGCCACTTCTTCGGCGAGGACGAGCATCCAAAACCCGGTGACCCACGGCGGTCGCAACCAGCATCGCCAGCGGGTGTTGCCTTTGAGGGTCGCGATCAGGTAACAGGCTGCGGCGAGTCCGCTGATGGCCAGCAGCGCGTATCGGCTGGTGAAGATCAGGACTAGGAATCCAGCTTTGCAGAACGTGAATGCGTATCCTTCCCAGTCGGTCGCGGTTGGGTCGCACATTTTCAAACCCTCCGTAGGTTCAGGGCTCGACCATCGTGAGCGGACGACCGCGCCGCGAACGGGCGGCCCGGCCACGATGGAGAATGTTGAATTCGCAAAAGGATCGGGCTTGGCCATCCGCGTCGAGGATCCTCGTGCAGCATTGGTCGACCCGGCGGGCGTCGAACGTGTGGGCGTCCATGAACGGCTTGACGACCACGCGAAACGTGCGTCGTCCCACCTCCGCCGGGTCGTTGCGCAGCGGAAGCAAATCCTTCAATCCGCTGTGCCGATAGAGGGTCCACAAGTCCTGTAGTGTTTGTTTTGCGTGCAGGTTTGCCAGATCGGACCAGACGCGGCGAACCGCTCCTTCGAGGACCCCGGCGAAACTGATACGGTCGGCGAAGAGGTCGAGATAGCGCCCAATGTCGAGATGGCGGGGAAATGGATGCAAGGTCGCGCGATCCGCCGACAGGATCCCGTAGGTGAGGGCGCAGCAGTCGGGATGGGAACACGGTAGCGCAACGAAATCCTCGAGGGCCAGCGCGCCGTTGGTCTGGGCGACCAAATGCCCCAACACCCCGGTCAGGGTGAGCCGCGCCTCCGGTGCGTAGCCGTGTTCGTACCGACCGTTGGCCATCACGGGTTGGTAGGTGATCCCGCAGATGGTCGGATGCGCCAACGCGAATCGATACAAATCTCCGATTTCCTGGTCGTTGACCCCCGCCTCCACGGTGGGGACCAGGTTGACGAAGAGGCCGGCTTCGCCCGCGACACGGAGCGCCTCGAGTTTCGGTTCGACCAAGTCCTTGCCGTAGAGTCGGAGATGGACCTCCCGACGCAGGCTGGCGAAGGAGAAATACAGCTCGATGCGTTCCTTGCGCTCCGAAAGTGCGTTCACGAGTTCGGAGCTTTGGACAAGCCGCAGTCCGTTCGTATTGATGACCACCCGATCGATGGGGTATTCGAGCGCAAGGTCGAGTATTTCAACGAATCGCGGGTGTATGGTGGGTTCGCCGCCGGAAAGCATCAGGACATCGAGTTTGGGTTGACCGGCGAAGAAGGTGTCCAAGCGATGCCGTACGGTTTCGATCGACATCATTTCGTGGCCATGCGCATCGGCGTAGCAGGTTGGGCATCGGAGGTTGCAGGCCTCGGTGATCTCGAGCAGCAACACACAGGCCGGGGGACCTGCGGCGCAGGGAGCCCCACCGCCGCAACATCCCTCTCCGGCAGAGCGATCGACCGCGTGGGTGCGCAGTCGTTCGTACGTATCGGCATCGGAACCGATCAG
>JBJTRZ010000038.1:0-1159 GCA_046076415.1 Armatimonadota bacterium | reverse complement strand
GCTGCGCGCGGCGATCGACGAAGCCCTGCGCAGTGAATCGCTCGAGCGTTCCCGCCGCCGTCGAATCGATGCGAACCTTCCGCTCGTGCGCACGGTGCTCGCGATCGACGACGACCGGCATGACCATCGCGAACCGGATTTCGCCCGAATCTCGCACCTGCTGGAGGTGGGCGCGCGTGATCTCGAAACCCGCGGAACACGCGACGCGGCTTGGATTGGACATGCGCCGGATGCCCTCCGTGCCCGCCAGTACCTCGAGGAGGCACGGGAGACGTTGTCACGTTGGTGGGCTTTCCATCTGGGGTACCACCCGGAGGCGAATTGGTGGTGCTCGGTTCCCGTGGCGCGCGCACTCTCCGCGCTCGAGACGGGCGCGAAGGCCCTCGAAACCTCCACGGGCGACGGTTTGACCGGAGACCCGATCGGCGAGCAAGGCATCCTGCAAGGGCTTGCACGGCACCGCGTCGATATCGGGCCCGACGAACTGGTCGCGGCGGCGCGACGGGAAATGGAACATTGCCTGAACCGTCTGCGGGAGGCGGCCAGGGAACTGGGATGCCCCGACCCGCGGGCCGCCATCGAGCAGGTGAAGGACACGTTTGTATCCCCCGGGGAGCAACCGCGTGTCGTCAACGAGTTGGCTGCCGAGGCGATCGCATGGGTGGAGAAGCACGACATGATCACCGTCGACCCCATCGCCAAGGAGACTTGGCGAATGACGATGATCTCGGCGGAATCCCAGCGCACCAATCCCTTCTTCCTCGGCGGGGAATGCATTCACGTTTCCTACCCAACGTCCGACATGGACGACGAACGCAAGCGGATGAGCCTTCGAGGAAACAATCCTGCGTTTTCCCGGGCGACCGTTCAGCACGAACTCATTCCAGGGCACCATTTGCAGCAATTCCACGAACGGCGATCCCGGCCGTACCGCGGCTTGTTCGCCACGCCGTTTTGGATAGAAGGGTGGACCTTGCACTGGGAGATGCTGCTCTGGGACCGGGGATTTCCCCGGACTCCGGAGGAACGCATCGGAATGCTGTTTTGGCGGCTGCATCGCTGCGCGCGCATTCTGTTTTCCATCGATTTCCATCGGGGACGCATGACCGGACCCGAGTGTGTCGATTACCTGGTGGACCGCGCATTCCACGAACGCGCC
>JBJTRZ010000037.1:0-5959 GCA_046076415.1 Armatimonadota bacterium | reverse complement strand
GGGCGCCGACGCCGGTTTTGGAATCCGGGGGGAGAATTTGGCGCGGTTTCGAGCGGGTCGGACCGGGACGGTGGGGGCCATGCTTTTCCGCTTTTCTTTTGAGTGCGCCCGTCGATTCGGATTGGCTGGATGCGCGGAATTGGCGGGCCACGAACGCGGCGCCCTACGATGGGTCCTTGCTCGACGGTCGATTCGGAGGATGGTGCGAGGGAAACGCGGTGGAGGGGCCGGATGGCGCCGTGCACGCCGTCCTGCGCGTGCATGTGCTCGACTTGCCCGAGCACGCCGCGGTGTTGCGGGCCACAAAGGATGGACGCGAACTTGGGCCTCCGGCGGCGAACGGGTTTCCCGTTTTTCCCGGCGGATGCAAGAAATTCACGGTCCGGCGCGATCCGCGCACGGGACACTGGTTCGCATTGACCAATGTCGCGCCAAAGCGGATTCCGGATGTGCCGGTGGAGCGAACCCGCAATGTGCTCGCCCTGGTGCGCTCCACCAACTTCGCCAACTGGGAGTCGAGGGGAATCGTTTTGGAACACCCCGACGTCCACCGCCATGCGTTCCAGTATGTGGATTGGATTTTCGATGGCGACGATCTGTTGGCGGTGTCTCGGACGGCGTGGGACGACGCGGAGGGCGGTGCGCACTCCCAGCACGACGCGAACCACATCACGTTTCACCGTATCGCGCGCTTTCGGAGCTTGGCGGAGCGTCCTCCTTCGGAGCCCCAACGTGACCGGATCTGACGCGCGTCGATGGGCTTCCCTCCCTATAGCGGTTGCCCTGCTTTCCATAGGTATGCGCACCGCCGGAGCGCAGGGGAGCGCGGAGGATTACGCGCGCTCCGCCCGACTCGCGGCCGCAGCCCGGTCCGCCGCGCGGCCTGGAGACGTGCAACCGCAATGGATCGGGAACGGGCCCCGCTTCTGGTACCGCAATCAACGCGCCGAGGGAACGGTCTGGATTCTCGTCGATCCCACCACCAAGACCCGCAAGGAATTTGCTTCCCGCGATGCGCTCCGGCGAGCGGTGGGCGCCGATCTGGCTGAAGCGACGTTGCCGATGCGCACGGTGCGACCGACCGTGCGCGATGGCGGCGACGAAAGCGCGATCCGATTCGAAAACAGACTATCGGTGCCGGTCACCATCGAATGGTTCGCGGGCAATGGTCGTTGGAATGCCTACGGGAGCATCGCCCCGGGTGGCAGTCGAAGCCAGCATACCTTCGCCGGGCATGTTTGGTCGGCGAAGGCCCCCGATGGAAGGCACATCGGATATTGGCAGGCCATCGCCGACCCTGCGGTTGCCGTGGTCGCGGCGAACGGGGCAACGTCGAGCGAACCGGAACCGGAACCGGCGGGGAAATCGCGCGATGGGCGCTGGCGCGTGCGGACCGTGGATTTCAATTTGGTGCTGGTTCCCAGCGACGGTTCCTCATCGCCGCGAACCCTCACCCGGGACGGCACCGCCGACGACGCATATCGGGTGGAGGATGTTTGGTGGTCGCCCGACGGCAAGCGCTTGGTGGCATTTCGCACGGAGGCTGCTCAGAAGCATCCCGTCCATATCGTCGAGTCGTCTCCGAGCGATCAGGTCCAGCCACGCCTCAAAACCCTTGAGTACCTGAAGCCGGGAGATCGCATTGCCCGTCCCCGACCCGTGATCGTCGACATCGACAGCGGCGCGATTCGCCCGGTTTCGGAAAACCTGTTTCCCAACCCTTGGAGTCTGGTGCGCCTCGGCACCGATCCGTGGGCCGACGGAGTCACGTGGTCGAAGGATGGCCGGGCGTTCTGGTTCGTGCACAACGAACGTGGCCACCAGCGGATGCGGTTGCTCCGCGTGGACGCAGAGACCGCGGCCGTTTCCATCATCGTCGAGGAAACCTCGCCGACATTCATCGACTATGCCGACAAGTTCCTCGCCCGCCATCTTCCGGCTTTCGATGCCATTCTCTGGATGTCGGAGCGCGACGGGTGGAACCACCTGTACCTTTTCGATGCCACGACGGGGGGGCTGCGCAACCGCGTGACGCGCGGGGAGTGGGTGGTCCGGGATGTGGAACGGGTGGACGATGCCACGGGCACGGTTTGGTTCCGTGCAATGGGGATACGGCCGGGCCAGGACCCCTACCAAATCCATCATGCCCGCGTGGGGATCGATGGGGAAAACCTGACGATTCTAACGGAAGGCGACGGCACGCATTCGGTGCGCTGGTCTCCCGACGGCTCCGTGCTGGTCGACACGTGGTCCAGGGTTGATTTCGCGCCCGTGGTCGAGGTTCGGGATGGGCGCGACGGCAGGCGCCTGCTCGAACTCGAGCGGTCGGTCCCGCCGGGCGGTCGATCGGCAGCCGCGCCGATCCCCGAGCGTTTCGTTGCCAAGGGGCGCGACGGCCGCACCGAAATTTGGGGAGTGATCCATCGCCCCTCGAATTTCGATCCCAAACGACGGTACCCGGTGGTCGAGCAGATCTACGCGGGCCCTCAGGGATACTTCGTACCCAAGGCCTGGTCGAATTGGCATGGCAACCCGCAGGCGATCGCCGAACTCGGGTTCATCGTGGTGCAGATCGATGGAATGGGCACCAACTGGCGCTCCAAGGCGTTCCACGATGTCTGCGCGCGCAACCTGCGCGACGCGGGGTTTCCCGATCGCATCGCTTGGATGCGCGCGGCGGCGGCGCGACGGCCGTGGATGGATCTGACGCGCGTCGGCATCTACGGTGGGTCGGCCGGCGGACAGAATGCCCTTGCCGCGTTGATTTGGCACGGGGATTTCTACAAGGTGGCGGTGGCCGACTGCGGGTGCCACGACAATCGGATGGACAAGATTTGGTGGAACGAACTGTGGATGGGATGGCCCGTGGGGCCGGCCTACGCGGACAATTCCAATGTGGTGCATGCGGGAAGGGTGACGGGCAAACTCATGTTGGTGGTGGGAGAACTCGACGACAACGTCGATCCGGCGAGCACGATGCAGGTGGCCTCCGCGCTGGTGAAGGCGGATAGGGATTTCGATCTGCTGGTGATCCCGGGCGCCGGTCATGGAGCCGCCGAAACGCCCTACGGCAAACGGCGCCGGATGGACTTCCTCGTGCGGCATCTCCTGGCCGTGGAACCGCGATGGGGCGGCGCGGGCTCGCCGACCGAAAGGAAGCCTCGATGAACGGGGACCGAATTCGCGTCGTGGATTCGCACACCGGCGGGGAGCCGACCCGCGTCGTGCTGGAGGGTATTCCCGAATTGGGCACCGGTCCGGTCGCCGAGCGGTGTGCACGCTTCGCCGCCGAGTTCGATCATTATCGATCGGCGATCGTCGAGGAGCCGCGGGGCTCGGACGTGCTGGTGGGGGCGCTGCTGCTCCCGCCAAGCGATCCCGCCAACGCCTGCGCGGTCGTTTTCTTCAACAATGTCGGCGTGCTGGGCATGTGCGGCCACGGCACGATTGGCGTGGTCGCGACGCTCGCTTGGCTTGGCAGAGTGGGTCCCGGAACCGTCGGGATCGAAACTCCGGTGGGACCGGTTCGGGCAACATTTCATGGCGACGGGACGGTATCGGTCCGCAACGTGGCCTCGTACCGCACGGCGAAGGCGGTTTCGGTGGACGTGGAGGGAATCGGCACCGTCGTCGGCGACGTCGCTTGGGGGGGGAATTGGTTTTTTCTGGTCGAGGATCACCCCTTTCGAACGTCGATTCGCCCCGCCAATGCCGAGGCGATGACCGACTGGGCCTGGAGGGTGCGAAGCGCCGTGAACCGTATCCACCCGGAAGTCGATCATGTCGAACTGTTCGGACCCCCGGAAGACTCGGTGAACGATAGCCGAAACTTCGTGCTCTGCCCGGGCAAGGCATGGGACCGATCGGCGTGCGGGACGGGTACCAGCGCGAAGCTAGCCTGTCTGTTCGCCGACGGCAAACTGCAATCCGGAGCCACCTGGCGGCAGGAAAGCACCACCGGCAGCGTGTTCACCGGGAGCGTCGAAGTGGTGGGGGGCGAGGTGGTGCCAACGATCCAGGGCGCCGCCCATGTGACCGCCGACGCCACATTGATACTGGACCCGTCGGACCCGTTGCGATGGGGGATGCGCCGATGAGCCGGACGGTGGTGGTGCTCGGGGGAGGCGTGATTGGCCTGTGCTGCGCGCTGCATCTTTCCCGATCGGGTTGGAACGTGGTGGTGGTGGAGCGAGGGCGCCCGGACCACGATGGGTGTTCGCTGGGAAACGCGGGGATGGTGGTGCCCAGCCATTTCGTTCCCCTGGCCGCACCGGGCATGGTCGGGTACGGTCTGCGCCGGATGTGGAATCCGGAAAGCCCATTTGCATTGCGCCCCCGACTCGATGCCGAACTCCTGGATTGGGGACTCCGTTTCCTGCGCTCCTGCACGCGCGAACATGTCGATCGATCCGTCGATCTGCTGCGCGACCTAAATCTGCGCAGCCGGACGCTTTTCGAGGAACTCTCCACGACCCTCGACGACGACTTTGGTCTGGTGCGGCGCGGCCTGCTCATGTTGTGTCGAACGCGGCATGCGCTTGACGAGGAAACGCGATTCGCGGAGCGATCGCGTTCGCTCGGGGTACCCGCGGAGGTCGTGCAACCGGATCGCCTGGCCGAACTCGATCCCGATGTCGAGATGTCCGCGGCCGGTGGGGTGTATTTTCCCAAGGATTGCCATTTGTCTCCGCGGCGGTTCGTTGCCGCGGTCAAGCGCGAGCTCGAGCGCTCCGGTGCTCGTTTCGTGTGGGAAGCCGAGGCGACGGGTTGGGAACGGGCCGGGGATCGGATTCGGGCGGTGCGCACACGGCAGGGCGATCTGGGCGGCGACGCGTTCGTGGTGGCGGGAGGGGCGTGGTCGAGTGCGCTTGCCCGGGGCCTTGGTCTGCGCCTGCCGCTTCAGGGAGGGAAGGGCTACAGCATGACCCTGCCCAATCCGCCGCGCACGCCGCGCTTGTGCTCGATACTGGTGGAGGCGCGTGTCGCGGTGACCCCAATGCCCGAAGGATTGCGTATCGGCGGGACGATGGAGATCGTGGGGAAGGATTTGCGTGTCGATCCGCGGCGCGTGGAGGGCATCCGCAAGTCGGTACCCGCGTACTTCCCGGCGTTCGATCGGGAGTCGCTGAGAGGTGTTCCCGTGTGGTCGGGCCTGCGACCCTGTTCGCCCGACGGTTTGCCCTACGTGGGGTCGGTCCCCGGGTGCTCCAACGTTCGCATCGCCACGGGCCACGCGATGATGGGCCTGTCGCTGGCGCCGGTCACTGGGGAGCTCGTCGCGGCCGATCTGGACGGGCGGACCACCGACATCGACATCCAACGGCTCGCTCCCGCCCGCCACGGTTGATCCTGACGGGCGGTTCGCGTCAACGGCTCAGGCGCTGTGCAGGATGTTCAACACGTCTCCATCCTGCACCACATAGTCCTTGCCCTCGGTGTGGACCCACCCCTTTTCCTTGGCGGCGGGAATGGAGCCGGCCTCCACCAACTTGGACCATTCGATGGTTTCCGCGCGGATGAAGCCCTTCTCCAAGTCGGAGTGGATGGCTCCGGCGGCCTGCGGGGCCCTGTCGCCGGCGTGGATCGTCCACGCGCGGACTTCCTTTTCGCCGGCGGTCAGGAAGGTGCGCAGACCGAGCAGTTGGTAGCCGACTTGGATCAAGCGATTGAGCCCGGGTTCCGAAAGACCGAGCGACTCGAGGTATTCCGCGGATTCCGTGGGATCGAGTTCTGACAATTCGGCCTCGATCCGGGCCGAAATCACCACGATGTCGGCCCCCTCGGCGCGCGCGATCGCACGCACGGCCTCCACATGGGGGTTGCCGCCTCCGTCGGGAAGATCCCCTTCGGCCACATTGGCGACATAGATCATCGGCTTGGCCGTGAGGAGCCGCAGATCCTTCCATGCCCGGGCGATGGCTTCGGGGTCGGCACCGGTCCACGTTCGGGCGGGTTCCCC
>JBJTRZ010000036.1:0-5108 GCA_046076415.1 Armatimonadota bacterium | reverse complement strand
CCCTCCGGATCGTAGGCGCGAATGGCCCGGCTACCCGCCACCACCACGTCCACCCGACCCCCCGCGTTCCACACGAACGGAGTCGCCCAATTGCTCCCCTCGTCGCGATCGGCGCGCCACGCGACCCGGCCGTCGCGCAGGTCCGTGGCCACGATCTCCGAACGTTCCTCGTTGTCGTCCACATCGATCACCCGCCCGGCGCACACCACCGGCGACGAGGCTCCGCCCCAGCCGAAGCGCGTCTTGCGAGCCGGAAGCGCCCGCTGCCATCGCGGCGTTCCCTTGGCCAAATCCAGGGCGAAGAGCCCGACACCACCGAATTTCGCCACCACCAGGCCGCCGGCGATCACCGGAGTCTCGGCACCGTAGGTGTTCTTGAGATGCACGGAGGTGCGCGGAGCACCCTCGTGCACCGTGCGCTCCCACAGCAGGCGCCCGTTGGCGAGGTCGAGGCACAACACCCGGTAGACGTGCGTTTCCTTGGGCGGCTCGGGACGTTCCCCTCCGAAGTAGAGCCCCTTGCGCGGTTCCTCGCCCGGTCCCGGCCGAACCACGGTGGTGATGAACACCCGGCCGCCGGACACCACCGGACTCGACCAACTCCGTCCGGGTATCGGAACCGACCAGGCAATTCCCCGGGTGGGCGACCAATCGACCGGCAGGCGCGGATGGGTGCCGACCCCGGCGCCCTCGAGCCCCCGAAACTGCGGCCAATCGTTCGATGCGTGCATGGGGCATCGTACCCTCCCCCGCCCGTACAATGCGGTGTTCCGATGCGCAGCGACGATTCCCCGCCGACCGCGGCCGAGCTCATGCACCATGCGCTCGAACTCCTCTCGCGCCGCAGCCGATCGGAAGCCGAATTGACCCGGGCCATGGCCCGCAAGGGCGGCGATGCCGAAACGGTCGAGGGAGTGCTCGAGCGACTCCGGGGGTTGGGGTATGTCGACGACGCGGGGCTGGCGCGCCGCTGGGTCGAAAACCGGGGAACCAGTCGCGGTCGGGCGGTGCTCGCCGGGGAACTGCGCCGAAAAGGCGTGGATCCGGGAGAGGCGTTGGCGCAGCGCACCGACGACGACGAGCAGGCCGCGGCGTTCGCGGCGGCCGTACGCAAGGTCGGGGAATCCCCACGGGAAACCGACCGGGCCGCCCAAGCGCGGCTTGCGGCGCATTTGCAGCGACGCGGGTTCGGGTGGGGCGCCATCCGGCCCGTGCTCGCGCGACTCTATTCGCCGTCGAACGACGACTCCGTGGAGCCGGGCGACGCATTCGAGGACGAATCGTGACGCCAAGGCCGGCGCCGATACACCCGGTGGCCCGCGCCCGACCCGGACTCCACTTCCTTGTTTGGCATGACATCGTCGCGCGCGGCAAGCAGGTTTGGTTCGACACGACCCGTGCGGAGTTCGCCGCCCAGCTCGAGCGCATCGCAAAGGCGGGGGGACGGCCCGTGTCCCTCGAGCAAGCGCGGGCGTGGCTGGTGGACGGCAGGGGTCCGCTGCCGGCGGGAGCCGTGGTGCTGTGCTTCGACGACAACACGGTGGGCATCCGCGACAATGGCTTCGCGCTGCTGCGCGATCGGGGGTGGCCGTTCGTGCTCTCGGTGCACACCGGCTACGTGGGGGTGCGGACGGGCAAGGACCACAACGACTGGCCGGCGCTCGCCGAGATGGTTCGCGGTGGCGCAACCCTGTCCAGCCAAACCGTCACCCATCCCCCCGATTTGCGGACGCTTTCGGCGAAGTCCCTCGCCAACGAGATGACCCGCTCGCGGGAAACGTTCGCCGGGAAGGCCGGAGCCATTCCGTTCGCGCTGACCTACCCGTCCGGAAAATGGGACCTGCGGGTTGCCACGGCTGCGGTCGCCGCCGGATACCAACTCGGACTCACCGAGGACCACGGGGTCGCGGAAACCTCCCCGCACGCACTGGGCGTCCGGCGCTGGTCCACGCATGTGCGCTTCGATCAAGCCGTGGACGCGATCCGTCGCGCGGCCGCCACGCGCTGACCGGTCCGGGCCTACGGATTCCCCTTAATCGGCCAGCTCCGCCAACAGGCCGTGCCGCACGCCGCGCAGCGATGCCCGCACCACGGAGCAATCGAACCATCGCGCGCATCGGGCGAGCACGATCGCGCCCGCCACGATCACGTCCGCGCGGTCCGGTTCGAGCCCGGGAACCCGTCGCCGATCGACCAAGGGCAGGGCCGCGAGTTGGTTGATACGGGCCTCGATACCTGCGATCGCCATACGGTGGCCGTGCATGCGCGCGGGATCCAGCACGCCAAGCTCGATCCCGGCGAGGTTTGCCGCCGTGCCCCCGCTCGCCGACAAGACCGCGGGCCCGGCTGGCACCGGAAATCCCGCCAAGGCGATGTCCACGAGCCCGGCCGCCCGCGCGAGCGCGGCCGGATCGATGGGATCGGGTCCAAGCAGGCCGGCAGCCTCCGAGAGCCGCACCGCGCCCATCTGCAACGATCGCGCATGCTCGATGCCGTCGGTCCCGCCGACCACGATTTCCGTGGATCCTCCGCCGACATCCACCGCGACGAGCCGCGCACCGTCCGGCAAGCGCAGATCGGGATCGGAAAAGGCGGCGCGATGGACCAAGGTTGCCTCGCGCAGGCCGGAAATCGTCTCCACCGGACCCCCGAGCACCCGACCCGCCGCCGCGGCGAAATCGGCTCCGTTCGCCGCATCCCGCACCGCGCTCGTGGCCACGGCCGCGGTGCGCACGACACCGAGCTCCCGCGCCTCGTCCGCGAACGCGCCGAGGGCACCGAGGGTACGCGCCATCGCGTCCTCGGAGAGACGGCCGGTGGACGAAACGCCCTCGCCGAGCCGGGTGACCACGGTCCGCTCGGCCATCACGACGCCCGCTCGCGCCACGCTCATCTTCACCGAGTTCGTGCCAATGTCCACCGCCGCCACGGTCGCCTCGCGCATGGTTGCCTCCAGCCTCCATGCTACAATGCAAGCTGAGATGTACACCCGATTCCTACCCGTCGTCGTGGTCGCGGCACTGCTGGTCGGCTGCGCCGCCAAGGAGGAAACCGCCCCCTCCGCCGGCACCGGTGCGCGGATCGACCCGCCACCGCCTGCGCAAGGAAGCATCTCCCCACCCTCGGCCCCGGGCACCCCCGCCGGAGGGCCGGGTCGCGGACCCGGAGGACCGGGAGGAGCTCCCGGCGGCGGCGGCTTCATGGCCGCCATGGCGCCGCCCCCCAAGCCCGCGCCGAATGCTCCGCTGGCACCGACGCCCAAAGAGGATCAAGCGATCGTCGACGCCGAGAAGTCCGGCGACAAGGCGGCGATCGCCAAAGCCTATCTCGAGCGGGCCGTCAAGCACCGCATCGACGACAAGGCGGGCGACAAGGTCAAGTTTCCGGCGGTCCTCGACGACATCGCCAAGGCCCTCGAGGCCGATCCCGCCAACGATCGGGCGCGAAAACTGGAAAAGTTCGTTCGGTCGATGATGCAAAACAACGCCAAGGCCGCGGGCGCGCCCGCCGGGAAGTAGGCACCCGGTGGTCGACGACTCCTTCCTCGATGGTCTTCGACGCATCGTCGGCAACGACGGGATGCGCACGTCCGAGGCGCAGAAAGTCGCCTACGCCTCCGATGCCTACACGCTCGAGAAGGATCGCCCCGGAGTCGTCGTCCTTCCCGCCTCCACCGAGCAGGTGGTCGCCGTGGTCGCCCACTGCCGCGCCCATCAAGTGCCCTTGGTGCCCCGCGGCGCCGGTACCGGGCTCGCCGGGGGCGCGCTCGCCCGGCCCGGCCAGTGTCTGATTTGCCTTTCACGGATGAACCGGATCCTCGACGTGGACGCGGCCAATCGCCGGCTGCGCGCCGAAGCGGGCGCCGTCAACACGTCGCTGACCAAGGCCGTCGCCGCCGAGAACCTGCTCTACGCCCCCGATCCCTCCTCGCAAGGGGCCAGCACCCTCGGAGGCAATATCGCCAACAACGCCGGCGGACCGCACACCCTCAAATACGGAGTCACCGTCAACCACATCCTCGCCGCCAAGGTGGTTCTGCCCGATGCCACGGTGGTGGAGATCGACGCCGAAGATGCGGGGTACGACCTGCTCGGCGTGCTCGTGGGTTCCGAAGGAACATTGGGAATCGTGGTCGAAGCGGTCGTCCGCGTGGTGCGGGCGCCCGAAGCGATCCGCACCCTGCTCGCGGTCTGCGACTCGGTCGACACCGCCACCCAACTCATCTCCGACATCATCGCCGCGGGCATTGTCCCGGCCGCACTCGAGATGATCGACCGCACCATCCTCACCGTCGTCGAGGAGGTCTACCACCTCGGCCTGCCCACCGATGCCGGCGCGGTGCTGTTGATCGAGGTCGATGGACCCGAAGCCGGCCTCGACCGGCTCGCCGATCGCATCGCCACCCTCTGCGAGTCCGGAGGAGCGCTGCGCGTGGAACGGGCGCGCGACGCGTCGGAGCGGGCGAAGCTCTGGACCGCGCGCAAGAAAGCGGTGGGCGCGCTCGGACGACTCGCCCCGTCGCACGCCACCCAGGATGGCGTGGTTCCGCGCACCAAACTCCCGCGCATCCTTCGGGAAATCCGGGAAATCGCCGAGAAGCACCACCTGCGAATCGCCAACGTTTTCCATGCCGGCGACGGCAACCTCCACCCGGTGGTGCTCTTCGACGAGCGCAACGCCGACGAGGTGAAGCGCGTGATCGCGGCCGGCGAGGACATCCTCGCGGCGTGCATCGACGCCGGCGGGGCCCTCACCGGCGAACACGGCATCGGCATCGAAAAACAGGCGTTCCTCGGCAAGATGTTCACCGACGACGACATCGACACGATGCTCCGCGTCCGGCAAGTCTTCAATCCCGAAGGACAACTCAATCCCGGGAAACTGTTTCCGGCGGGAGCGACCTGCTGCCCCCACCTCGACCGACCCGACAAAGCCACGCTCGAGCGACACGCCCACGCGGGCGAATCCGCGTAGGCCGTCAGGCGGCGGGCGGCGACGGCGCTTCGTCCGCACCGATTCGCAGGGGAAGGTCGACATAAAACACCGACCCGGTGCCGAGCGCGCTCTCGCACCGGAGGTCGCCCCCCAACGTCCGGCAAAAGTGGTGG
>JBJTRZ010000035.1:0-3086 GCA_046076415.1 Armatimonadota bacterium | reverse complement strand
TGGAGGTGCGTCTCGAGGATGCCGGGTACAAGATGCCCAAGCTCGACTCGTTCTCGTTCGAGATTCCCACCGATGTCACCATCATGCAGGATCAGCTGACGGTCAACGGGGGCAAGCGCACCCAGGCCGGTGGCATTTTCTGCCTGAGCCCCCGGGGCGGCAATCCCGAGTTGGTCCAGGAAGCTGCGAACATCTACAGCTACAAACCGGCCGAAGCCACGGGCCTCAAGGGCGTGCCGGTCGCGGACGCACTCCGAGGCGCCGCGCCGATCTCCAAGTTCGGCCAGTGGCAATTGGTCACCCTCGCCTACCCGATCGCGTTCACGGCCACCCGCAAGTATTACCTCGACTCCGAGGTGCCGGCCCTGTTCGCGAAGCTCAAAGGCGACGCGAAGACGATCGAGGAGAAACTCACCAAGAAGGCCATCCATGTCGCGCGGGCCGCCGACCTGCGACCTGGTGTTTTCAAACGCACCATCGACATGACGAAGGACCCGAAGATGTACTCGTTCTCGAACGACAAGTACGATCTCCGCATCACGTTCAATCCCCGCACCGCGCCCGACTTCGTTCAGGACCGGTTTGGTTGGAACGGAGAGGGGTTGACCGACAAGCGATTCCTCGACACGTCGGTGCCGGGAATGCGCCGCTTGCGGGTTGCGATTCCCCTCAGCAAGGACGACGTTTGGGGCGAAGGGGAAAAGGTCCTCTTCGACAAGTAATCGCGGTCACCGCGGTAAACGCAGCACAACCGGGTTGCCACCGATTCGCGCCAAGCGCAGTTCGGCGGGCAGCCCGGTTTCCTTTTCCGATGTCTCCAGCACGTCGATTTCCGCGGCGGACCCGTTGGATCTGGCGGTTCGTCCATTGCTGCCGTGGAGCTCGAGCGTCCAACTCCATCCGGAGTCGGACCGCCCGGCCTTCAGATCGACTTCCCAGGTGTGGCATCCGCCCGAGCGCAGGGCGGCGTTGAGCGGATAGCCTCCTTCGAGGATCATCGTCGTGCCTTCGATGCGCGGCGTTTCCCAGTTGCGTCCGGCGAGGATGCTCCATTTCCAGTGCCGCTTGTCGGCCGTGTCGGCGATGGAGGCAAAGTACACGCGGGCCCTGTCCGCGGCGGGAACACCGAGCCGCGCGGAAGTTGGGGCTGGGCGACACCCCGCGGCGGTCAGCGCGACGAGGGCAAGCACGAAAAGTTTCGAGGGGTGGGACACGGCCGACATTGTACCTTGCCGTTCGGGGTTGACGCGGAGGGGGGTGGGCGGTACACTTTTGTGCCTCGGGGCGTTGGTCGAGTGGTTAAGACGCCTCCCTTTCAAGGAGGAGACCAGGGGTTCGATCCCCCTACGCCCTAGATCCCGTTTCGCAGACCCGGCCTACGGCCGGGTTTTGTCTTTTTTCGGGGAGGTCGCAGGAACCGCCGGTAGATTCCCGAGGAAGTTCGCCACCGCGTCCACGGCCTTTGCGCGCGCGGTAGCCAGCTCCGGATCGTCGGGTGCCTGCGCCGCGCGATCGGCGGCGTTTTCCGCGCGCACCAACAACGCGCCCAATTCGCGATGCACTCGAAAGGCGCCCTTTGCCTCAGCGTCGTAATGAGCCGCGGTGGCGGCGCGGGCCCGTGCGAACCATGCCCCGGGAAACTCCGGCGACAACGTGTTGGCCTTGCGCAGGGGTGCAAGCGCATCCGCGAAGCGCCCCGCGCGCACCAGGCACTCGCCAAGAAACCATTCGGGCAGGAAACGTTCTCCCAGCTCAAGTCGGGATCCCAGCGAAACGACGCTCTCCAGCGTCTTGCGAATCTCCTCGCGATCGGCCACGGTCGTGGGGCCGAACAGGCGGCTGCCGGCGGAATAAATGCGTGCCCGGGCGCGTGTCACCTCTGATTCCGTGGACGCCTTTGCTCCCAGCAGCGGGGCGCAAACCGTCACCACTTCACCGTAGCGCTGCAGCGGAACCAGCGACCGCGCCAGGAGCAGTCGGGTCTCCGAGGATTCCCGCAGCGCCAATGCTTGTTTCAGTACCGTCACCGCCTCGGGAAGGCGCCGCAGCGCGAGCAATGTTTCGCCGCGAAGGGCCATGTACGGTGCGAGCGATTGTTCCTTCTCCGGCAACGTATCCAGCGCCGCCAAAGTGCCGTCCGGATCCCCGGTGCGCAATCGGATCCGCAGTCTTTCCGCCCCGACATTGGCCTCGCCGGGATGCGCTTCGAGCCAGCGCGCGGCGAATGCATCCCCCGCGTTCGGGTCGGGCAACGCGCGGATTTGATCGACAGCCACTTCCGGGCGGTCGGGGAAAGCCCGGGCGGCGATTTCCAGCGGAGCCAGGGCCGCTTCGGGTTCGTTGTCGTCGACCAGGAGTGCGCCGAGGCGAGCGAATACTTCGGGGTCGTCGGGGGACTGCTTGATGCGTTGTTCGAGCGTTGCCCTGTCCATCGATCGGATTTCCGCCTCGACGCGGTTTCGGTTCCAAACCACGGCGACTCCGGAGAGCGCGACGCCACCAAGGATGGCCACCAGCACGAGCGGACGTTTCACTTCGACCTCGCGACGCGCAGTTCACGGTCGATGGCGGGCCCGTCGATGCGTGTGGTTTCGCCGTCGGGCCAAATCACGTCGATGCGATCGATTCGGGGGGCGGAACCGAGTCCAACGTGGACTCGGGAATCGCTTGCGGACAGGTACGAACCATCCGTATGCGCACGACGCTCGCGGACCTTGCCCTCGGCGTGGATCCGCACGCGCGTTCCGGCAGGGTCGCGTCGGCCGGGACGGCCTTCGAGTCGCATGGAAATCCAATGGCCCGCGGGTTGGGTTTCGTTGTGCAGGAGCAGGACCGCCCCTTCGTTGTCGACCACCAGCGCGTCGACACGGCCGTCGTTGTCGTAGTCGCCCACGGCGAGCCCGCGCCCGACGATCGGACGATCCAGGTCGCGTCCGCGCACGCGAATCATTCTGCGGCCCGCGTCGCCTCGGAAGCAGTGCGTGGGTTCCCGGTAGGTTCCCCCTTTTCCCGTGCGCTCGACGTTATCCGACGTATGGCCGTTCGAGATAAGCAGATCCAGGGTTCCGTCGTTGTCGAAATCGCTC
>JBJTRZ010000034.1:0-1221 GCA_046076415.1 Armatimonadota bacterium | reverse complement strand
GAAGCTCACGCGGCCCGATACCTGGAGGACGGTTCCGTGCTGCGGCAGGTCCCCCGCGAGGAGGGCGCGCCCGACGATCTTGTCCACCGCGTTGTGGCGGCCGACGTCCTCGCGTACCCGCAGTGTGTCGTCATCGGGGTCCCAGAGGCCGGCCGCGTGGATTCCGCCGGTTGCGGCGAAGTCCGGTTGCTCCGTGCGGAGTCGGTCGGGCAGCCGGACCAGCGCTTCGGGACAAAGAGCAGTGAAGTGTTTCGCGTGCGCGTACCGCCCCTCGGCGGCCAGCGGCGAGCCGGGCGGTCGTCCGCAGGCCCCGCAGGCGGAATTCGCGGGAAACCGTCGCGCTTCGGTGGGGCGGGGCGTCCTTCCCGGCCGCCGGGACCGCAATCGAACCTGCCCGTGGGACTCCGTGCACTCGGCCAGCGACTCTCCGGGCACGAGCAGTCCCTCGGCGATGCAGAAGCCGATGGCCAACTCCGTGTCGTTGCCCGGCGTTCGCAGGACGGTCGCGATCGCGACTCCGTCGAGGTGTACGGCCAGCGGGGCTTCCTCCGCGACCGCATCCATTTGGGAGGGCTTCGGACCGGATTCGTGGTTCCAGCGCACCACGGGGCGTTCCACTCCCATGATTCCACGTTACACCTGCTGCGGTCCCGGTCCTTCCACCGTGGCAGGAGGAACCCGTTTCGAAGTGGAAAACACGGTCGGATCCCTTTGGATAATGGGGACTGAGGGAGGATGCCAATGGAGGCACGTGGCGTTTTTTTGGCGGCGTCGATCGCCGCGCTGTTCGCCGCCGGTTGCGGCGGCGGAACCGGAAACACCTTGGTGGTTTCGCGCAAGGTCCCGATCGGTAACGGAACCGGTCGCGTCGAGGTGCTCAAGGACGGCGGCAAGGTCGAGTCTGTCACGATTCGCTTGACGGCCGATGCGCTCGACGGATTGCCCGGGGAAATGTCGGAGTTCGCGATTCCGGTTCCCACCGAGGCGGGCACCGTCTTCGACCATGTCGGTATCGACTGGAACCCGATGGGGCATGAGCCGCCCGGAATCTACGATGCGCCCCACTTCGATTTCCACTACTACCTGTTGACTCAGGTGCAGCGTGACGAAATCGTGCCGGGCTCGCCGAAATTCGACACCCCTCCCGCGACCGGAGCCGCACCTGCGGGCTATCTGGCCCCGGGGCCTGGCGGTGTTCCTCGGATGGGTGCGCACTGGATC
>JBJTRZ010000033.1:0-4474 GCA_046076415.1 Armatimonadota bacterium | reverse complement strand
TCTTCCCGGTTTACCGGGACTACATTCGGCGCCACAATCGCCGGCTCGACCAACGTCAGGCCGATGCGATCACCTACGCCATCCTGCGCTTTTCCGAGGAATACGATCTGGACCCGCGCCTGGTGGTGGCCACGGTCATCGCGGAATCCGATTTTCGCGTTTCGGAAACCAGCCACGCCGGAGCCATGGGGCTGATCCAACTGATGCCCGACGAGGTGCGTCGCTTGCGCCTCTCCAACCCGTACGATCCGGTCCAAAACATCGCCGGAGGCGTGTTCCTGATCAAGGAACGTTTGAACCGATACAGCCGAAGCCCCAATTTCAAGGATGCGACCGCCCACCACATCGTCCTTGCGCTCGCGTCCTACAACGCGGGGATGGGGGCGGTCAAGCGGTACGGTGGCGTCCCGCCCTACCGCGAGACGCAGGGGTATGTTCGGCGCATCATGCGCATCTACCGGGAATTGTGCGGAGGCGGGAATGGGTGAAATGCACCTTACGCTGGGGACACTGCGATGATGGCCTGGGTCCATGCCAGCGTCGGCGCGGCGATCGGTCGCTTCACCGACAACGCTCCCATTGCCTTCGGACTCGGAGTGGTGTCGCACATGCTCTGCGATTTGCTGCCGCATCGCGATCTGACCCCGCGCGAGGAAGCGCCCTTGCTGGGGGTTGCGATGACCGCCATCGCGGCGCGCAACGGCATCCTTTCCCCCGAGGTGGCCGGCGCGGTCGGCGCGGTGGTGCCCGATGTGGAAAACGCGGCCTCGATGTTCGGCGTGATCCCCGCGTCCGCGATGCGATTCCCCTCCCACCAAGGCGAGCATAGCCACGGCCCCAAGATGCGCACCGTCGAAACGCAAATCTTCCTGGCGGGAATCTGCCTCGCGTTCGCGCTCGCTCCGCGGCGCGACCGGTGAGCAGTGCGGGCGAGCCGGCCGACATCCGGACCTACGGCCGGTTCGGGCGGTTCGGCCGTGTCCACGACGACGGTTTGCTGACCGTCGGCGTCACACCTCGCGGGTTCGACTCGTTGCCCGGCAGCGTGCCGTTCCATGTCCGCTGGGGAGATCCGATGGCGCCGCTTGCCGCCGTCGTTCCCACAATAAATCCCACCGAGAAAACCCTCGCCATCGAGGGAGGCGGCGATGGCGCGCCGACCATGGTGCGGTACACGTTGCTCTATCCCGGTCTTGCCGCGTGGTTCGGCGCGCGGATGGTGTTGCATTTCGTCGATGCCAAGGGGCAACCCATGCGCACCGCGATCGACCCGTCGCGGTATCGACGAGGCGATGGCATCCTGGTGATACCGGGGGACCGTTTTCCCGCCACCCCCCTGTGGATTGCTCCGCCGGGACCCGAGGGGCTCAAAGTCTGGCACGACGGAGCCAATCTGTCGTTCGAGTCGAGCGGGGAAATCGGGGAAGTGCGCTTTGCGACTCCCGTGGGAATCGGCGTGGTCCGCTCGCTGCGCGAGGCATGGGACATGGCGCTGGCGCTGCGCGACGTGCCGGTTTCGCGACGTAGCTCTGTTCAACACCGACTGGTCGACGATGGCAAGACCTTGGAGTCGATCGAGTCGTTCTCCGAGGCATGCGCTCCGATTCCGCCGGCCCTGGCGGTCGCATTGGACCACGGCTATCCCGGCACGATCGACGGGCCCGAGGTGTCCACCGCCGTTTTGACGCCGTGCGGTCCGTGGCGCTATGTCGCGCGTCAAACCCTCGTGACCCGCCTGCCGCTTCCACCGACGGTTCGTCGTGGGCTGGTAAGGTCGGAACCCGCGGTAAAGGCCGGGACCGATCGGCTGCGTCGCGCGGCCCGTCTCGCGGGCGCCGCCGCGCCGCCACCGCCCGCCGTCGCACCGCTCCTCGATACCCCGGATCGGTTGCGGTGGTCCGATCGGAGCAGGGAGGTCGCGGAATCGCTTTGGTCGGCGTCCCCCTCGCAATGGGTAGCCGATTCCGAACCGATCACCGCGCATTCGTACGTGAGAGCGGTCGCGCCGGGCGATTCCTTGGGGCGAAAGTCGATGGTCGGCGCGCCGATGGACATCGAGTTGGCGCGTTTGGAAGGCTGGCTCGCGCAGCGGGGTGACTGGAGCGTGGCGCGCAACTGGTGGCCGGGAATACTGCGTTCGCGCCGTTTCGGCGACCTTTCCGAGGACTGGGCCTGGATGCTGCCTTGCACGGGCGACCACGGGGGAGGCACCGGATCCGCCAAGGAGGTTGGAGCCGCCTTTTCCGGAGCGGTTGCCGCCTGGCGCCTGGCGATGCGTTTGGGAACGCCGGCGGAGCGTGTGCGCTCCGCCACCCGAGCCGCGCACGTGGCCGTCGGAGCCTTGGCGCGCCTTTGGTGGACCCCGCGGGCCCGAAAGGCGGGGTGGATTCCGGCGGACGCATGGATTGGTGGATTTCGGGAAAAGACGGGCTGGGAGGTGGTTCGTCCGGGGGTGGGGGAGGATGCTTGGGCGGATTTGGTCGGCGGATCCGACGCTGGCAACGATTGGTTGCGCTGGATGGGTACCCATGCGCGTGGCGAGGGTGTGCGGTTGATCGCGGAGCGGGAACGGCACGTGCCCCGTTGGGGGCGCGGCGGTGCGAACGCATCGAACGCCACGGATAGGGCGGATGCGGCCCACCTTCTGGCGCGGCGCGTCCTGGGCGTCGAATCGCCATCGGATTCCCATCGACGAATCGCCGCACTAAGGAATCCCAAGGTTCCCGACCCGCTTTGGTGGCGGTGCGCCGCCGAATCCGCCGCGTTCGGATCGCCGATCCTGCTGTTGGATTGGGCGGATCTCGGCTACGAGTCCGGAACCTATCGGGCCGATGGCGATGCGGCTCTGTTGCGATTTCGCGCCGATGCCACTGGGCGTCGGCGGGTGGAGTTCGCCCTTTCGCGGTCGATTCGCCTGCGCGATGTCCGTATCGACGACGCGGTGTTGGCGGTCGAGGGGGTGGGTGGCCGATACGCATGGACCCATCGGTTCGCGGAGGGAACCACGGAGGTGCGCCTGCGATTCCTCGGCGCCGGTGGCGGCGATGGTCCGCTGTTGTCGGACGCTCCGTCTCCGCCTTCCCCGCGTCCGGGATCCTTCGGTCTTGCTCCGCTGGGGGGCGCATGGTAGGGTGCACGCGACACGCGTGGGGGGCGCCGCGGCGGTGATGGCCGGCGGCGGTCGGACGCAGATCCGGGTTGGCCGGAGGCACGTGCGACGAACCCGGGCTGTCTCAGGAACCGTGCCGATGTCCGATACCCATTTCTTCACTTCCGAGTCCGTCGGTGAGGGCCACCCCGACAAGGTGGCCGACGCGATATCCGATGCCGTGCTCGATCACTGCCTTGCCGCGGATTCCCTCAGTCGAGTCGCCTGCGAAACCTTGGTCACCACCGATCTGGTGGTCGTGGCGGGCGAGGTCACCACGAAAGCGACTTTGGATTCGGAAACGGTGCGGGGGATCGCCCGCAAGGTCATCGCGGAGATCGGCTACACCGACCCCGCGATGTTGTTTTCCGCGGATACCTGCAACATCTACAACTATGTCCACGCCCAGTCGCCCGACATAGCGATGGGGGTCGATCACGGGGGTGCCGGCGATCAGGGGATGATGTTCGGTTTCGCGTGCGACGAAACGCCCGAATTGATGCCGGTGCCCATCGCCATCGCGCACCGCCTCACCGCGGCCCATGCGCAGTTGCGCCGCGGTGAACCAGGACTGGGTCTGCGCCCGGACGCGAAGAGTCAAGTGACCGTGGCCTACGCCGAGGGACATCCCGTGTCGATCGACACGTTGGTCTTCTCGACCCAACACGAGCCGCGGGTGACCCAGCCCGAGGTGCACGCAATCGTTCGGGAACGGATCTTCGCTCCGGTGCTGGCGCTTTTCCCAGAGCTCGACAGCTCCCGGGTGCACCATCACATCAACCCGACCGGCAATTTCGAAATCGGGGGGCCGCACGGCGACACCGGATTGACGGGCCGCAAGATCATCGTGGATACCTACGGCGGTTACGCGCGGCATGGCGGCGGGGCGTTCTCGGGCAAGGACCCGACCAAGGTCGACCGATCCGCGGCATATCTCTGCCGATATCTGGCCAAGAACGTGGTCGTCGCGGGTCTGGCGCGCAAATGCGAGATTCAGGTGGCCTACGCGATCGGCGTGGCCGAGCCGGTATCCGTGTTCGTCGACACCTTTGGTACGGCGGCATCCGGTATCGCGGACACGGCGATCGCGGATAAGCTCAAGGCGCTCGACCTGCGCCCGCGGGCCATCATCGAGCGTCTCGATCTGCGCCGCCCCATCTACCGCGACACGGCCCGCAACGGGCACTTCGGCAACCATGCGTTCCCGTGGGAACGCACCGACTTGGCCCGGGAGTTGGCGTGACGATGAACCTCTCGCTGTCGTTGGTGCGCGCCGTGCTGTTCGCCTACTCCGCGTTGATGGTGGTGGGCGGCGCGATGGGCGCT